>DATCUG010000626.1:0-36886 GCA_036567525.1 Streptosporangiaceae bacterium
GCAGGCGGGCGAACTTGTCCACCGTGTCCCCGGTCTGGCCGCCGAACAGCTCGGCCAGCGGCAGGTCACCCGCGGCCAGGAAGTGGATGGCCAGGTGGCTGGCCCGCAGCGCCACGCCGTAGGTGTGGTTCGCCTTGGACAGCAGCACGCAGTACCGCGGCGGCGTCATGCTCGACTGGGTGTGGAAGCTGACCAGGCAGCCCGCCCGCTCGCCCGCGGCCGCCGCGGTGACCACGATGAGCGGTGGGTCGAGCGCGGACATCAGCGTGCCGAAACCGTCATCGCTCATCGCGGCCTCGCTCGTAGCGCAGGAACAGCGTGTCATCGGCCTGCAGCACGTGGCGCAGCGCGAAATGACGCAGCGGGGCACCGGGCGGGCTGACCGACACCGGCAGCATGTCACCGCCCATCAGCGGTGCGATGGTCAGGCACAGCTCATCCAGCCGGCCCGCGCCGACCAGCTCGCCCAGCCAGGTCGGGCCGCCCTCGCACAGCACCACCTGGTGGCCGAGCCCGGCCAGCATGGCCATCGCCTCGTCCGGGTCCACCCGGTCCTGCCCAGCCACGATCACCTCGGCCACCTCACTGGCCCGGGCCAGCCGGGCCGGGTCGGCGGCCGCGCAGGTGATCACCAGGGTGCGCCGGTCCGCCGGGGCGCCGGCGAAGATCCGGGCCGACCAGTTCAGGTCCAGCGACCGGGTCACCACGGCCAGCGGCGGGGTGCCGGGCCGGCCGGCCGCGCGGCGCGCCGCCACCCGGTCCTCGGGCAGCCGGACCGGTCCGTAGCCTTCCTGGCGCACCGTCTCCGCGCCGACCAGCACCACGTCGGCCAGCGACCGCATCAGGATGAACAGCTCGGCATCCGGGGCGGTGGACAGGTCGCCGACCCGGCCGCCGATGGCCGCGCAGCCGTCCAGGCCGGCCACCATGTGAGCCATCAGCCACGGGCCGCCGTCCGGCCGGGTCCGGTCCACCCGCGCGTAGGGTTCCAGCGGGTCACCGATCAGCCCGCCTGGTTGCAGCATCCGCACCCGGCTCATTGTTACAGTGGATGCGTGACTCGTTCTGGCATGGGCTGGTGGCGCCGCGGTAGGCGGTAGCTGTCCCATGCGATGTGACGGCCCGCCTCTGGCGGGCCGGTTCCGTGTCACCACCCGGCCGGCTGGAGGCCTGAACTCCAGGAGCTCCGGTGCCCACCACCCCAGTGCTTGATCCCATGTCCACCGACCCGATCGCCCCGTCGCTGACGGCCGCACGGCAGCGCAGTGCGGAGCTGGAAGCCGCGATCCGGGCCGACCCTGGCCGGTTCCGGGTGCTCAGCGGGGACCGGCCGACCGGACCGCTGCACATCGGGCACCTGTTCGGCACGCTGGCCAACCGGGTCCGGCTGCAGCGCCTCGGCGTGGACGTCATGGTGCTGGTGGCCGACTACCAGACCATCACCGACCGGGACTCGCCGGGCACGCTGCCCGCCGACGTGGTCGGGCTGGTCGCCGACTACCTGTCCGCCGGGCTGGACCCGGACCGGTGCACGATCTTCGCGCACAGCCAGATCGCCTCGCTGAACCAGCTCATGCTGCCGTTCCTCAGCCTGGTCAGCGTGGCCGAGCTGGGCCGCAACCCGACCGTCAAGGACGAGTCCGCAGCTGGGCCGATGTCCGCGCTCATGTTCACCTATCCGGTGCACCAGGCGGCGGACATCCTGTTCTGCCACGCCAACCTGGTGCCGGTGGGCAAGGACCAGCTGCCGCACGTGGAGGGGACCCGGGTCATCGCGCGCCGGTTCAACGAGCGGTACGCGCCCGCCCGGCCTTATTTCCCGCTGCCCGACGCACTGCTCACCGACGCCCCGCTGCTGCTCGGCGTGGACGGCCGGAAGATGAGCAAGAGCCGGCACAACGCGATCGCGCTGGGCGCCACCGAGGACGAGACGGCCCGGCTGATCCGCGGCGCCCGGACCGACAGCGAGCGCGTGATCAGTTACCAGCCGGCTAGCCGGCCGGAGGTGTCCAACCTGGTGCAGATCGCCGCGTTGTGCCTGGACCAGCCGCCGGCCGAGGTGGCGGCGGGGATCGGCGACGGGGGCGCGGCGGTGCTCAAGCGGCTGGTCACCGACGCGCTCAACGAGCGGCTCCGCCCGCTGCGGGCTCGCCGCCGCGAACTGGCCGCCGACCCCGGTTACCTGCGCCAGGTCCTGGCCGACGGCAACGCGAAGGCCCGGGAGATCGCCGACCGCACGCTGTCCGACGTCCAGTCCCTCATGCACACGGTCTACTGACCGCCTGGTGCGGCCCGGCTCAGGACGGGAGCAGGCGGGTGGGCAGGGCGGTTTCCTCGACCGTGCCGTCCGGGCGGCGGGTGATGTGCCAGGTGGTGGCGCCCGCCACCTCGGTGACGCAGTCGATCAGTTCGGTGTTCTCGAAGATCAGCGCGGTGCCGTTGTCGGTGGCGTAACCGTCGGGCAGTGTCCCGTCGCCGATCAGCTTGTGGATGGCCGGCCGCCGCTGCTCCTCGGCGTCGTGATGCGGGCTGTTCGAGTAGGGCAGGAAGCCGAGTCCGTTGGTCACCGGGCGGAGCGGCAGGCCGAACGAGTCGGTGGTGCCACCCTCGAACCAGCACAGCGAGCCGGCCGACACGCCCATCAGCACCACGCCGGCCTGCCAGGCGGTGCGCATCGCCTGGCCCACGCCGTGCAGCCGCCACAGCGCCAGCAGGTTGGCCACGCTGCCGCCGGCCACCCACACCACGTCCTGGGCCAGCAGGTACTCGGCGATGTCCGGGACATTCGGCTCGGTGAACAGCGCCAGGTGGCTCGGCCGCCAGCCGGCCCGGCCGAACGCGCAGTACATCGGGGCCAGCCAGTCGTTGGCGTCGCCCAGCGCGGTGCCGACGATGGCGACCCGCGGGCCGTCACCCGCCCGGGCCAGCGCCGCTGCGTGAGCGTACGACGGGCCGAGCCGGAAATCCATCGCCCCGTGCCCGGCGGGCCGGAACCCGATGCTGGTGGCGACTATGGTCGGAGTTCGCGCTGTCATCCGGCGATTATGCACCCCGACCGCGGAGGTACTGATGAGCCCCCAGATTGCCCGGGCCGACCGGGTCGGCCGGGACGAACTGCTCGACTTCATCCGGGACCGGCATCACGTCGTGCTGGTGACCACGAAGCGCGACGGCACCGTGCAATTGTCCCCGGTCACCGCGGGGCTGGACGGGGCCGCCCGGATCGTCATCTCGACCTACCCGGAGCGGGCCAAGGCGCACAACGCGCGGCGGCACCCGGCCGTGGACGTGCTGGTCCTGTCGGACGACTTCGGCGATGCCTGGGTGCAGGTCAGCGGGACCGCCGAGGTGCTCGACCTGCCGGAGGCGATGGAGCCGCTGGTGGAGTACTTCCGGTGCATCGCCGGAGAGCACAGCGACTGGGACGAGTACCGGGCCGCGATGCGGCGGCAGGGCAAGTCGCTGATCCGGGTCAGCATCGAGCGCTGGGGACCGATCGCCACCGGCGGTTTCCCGGCCCGGCTGGCCTGAGCCTGAGCCGGCCGTGGTGGTGGACGGGCGGAGCTTCGCCGATCTGGTGGCCGAGGCCGCGGCCGAACCGGTCGAAGGGTGGGACTTCTCCTGGTTCGAGGGCCGGGCCACCGAGGAGCGGCCATCCTGGGGGTATGCCCGGCTGATGGCGGCCCGGATGGCTGACGCGCGGGCCGCGCTGGACATCGAGACCGGCGGCGGTGAAGTGCTGGCCAGGGCGCTAACTGGGTTGCCGCAGCGGCCGCCGGTGCTGGTCGCCACCGAGTCCTGGCCGCCGAACCTGGCCATCGCCGCGGTCAGCCTCCGGCCATTCGGCGGCCGGGTGGTGCAGGCGGCCGACGACAGCGGGCTGCCGTTCGCGGTCGGCGCCTTCGACCTGGTGGTGAGCCGGCACCCGGTCGAGACGGTGTGGCCGGAAGTGGCCCGGGTGCTCCGGCCGGGCGGGCACTACTTCTCGCAGCAGATCGGGCCCGGCTCGAACCGGGAACTGACCGACTTCATGATGGGCCCGCAGCCGGTCAGCCTGGCCCGGGACCCGGGCCGCGCGGTGGCCGAAGCAGAAGCGGCCGGGATGATCGTCACCGACGTGCGCGAGCAGGCGCTGCGCACGGTGTTCTACGACGTCGGCGCGGTGGTCTACTTCCTGCGCAAGGTGCTGTGGACGGTGCCCGGTTTCACCGTCGAGGCCTACCTGGCGCCGCTGCGCCGGATGCATGATCAGATCCAGGCCACGGGGCCGTTCGTGGCGCACGCCCAGCGGTTCCTGATCGAGGCGCGCAAGCCCTGACCGTCGCAGCCTGAGACAACGCCGCCGCAGCGCCTGTCTATAGGATCAGCGTGGGCGGAAGCTGATCGGGAGGCATCGATGATCTTCATCGTGGTCAAGTGGACCATCAAGCCGGAGCGCAGCGGCGAGTGGCTCACCCTGGTGGATGACTTCACCCAGGCCACCCGGGCCGAGCCGGGCAACATCTTCTTCGAGTGGTCCAAGAGCGTGGACAACCCGGACCAGTTCGTGCTGGTCGAGGCGTTCCAGGACGACGCGGCCGCGGCCCACGTGAACTCGGCGCACTTCAAGGAGTTCGTCGGCTGGGCGCCGACCGCCGTGGCCAGCACACCGCAGATCATCAGCGTCCAGGGCGTGCCCGGCACCGGCTGGGGCGAGATGGCGGAGGTCAAGCCCGCCTGAGCCGGCCGGGGGCGGCTACGGGTCAGCGACCTGGATGCCCGCGTGCTCGGCCAGCACCGGGGCCAGCTCGGCCAGCTGGCCGGGGGTGATGGTGGCGCCGCGCAGCGCGCCCGGCGTGATGACCAGGCCCAGCTCGGCGCCGCGCAGGTCAACCCGCTCCAGCGTGACGTGGCTGAAGTCGGTGGCCCGCAGCTGCGAGCCGGGGAACGTGCAGCGGAGCAGGGTGGCTCCGGCGAAGTCCACGTCGCGGAGCAGGCAGTCTACGAACGTCACGTCGGTCAGCGTCGCGCTGCGCAGGTTAACCCCGTCCAGCTTGCAGTTCCGCAGCGTGACCCGGCGCAGCTCGGCGGCGTCCACGGTCACCCCGGCGGCCACGCAGCCGGCCAGGATGGCGTCGGTCCAGGCTGTCTCGGTCATTTCGGTCGCGGTCAGCCGCACGTCGGACAGCCACACGTCGTTGAACCGGGCCAGCCGGAACCGCCCGTCCTGGACCGTCACGTGGGTGAACGCGCACTCCATGAACCGGCTGCTGGCGCCGCGCGGCGCGGCCAGGTCCAGCCCGTCGAAGTGCGCGCCGTCGTAGTCCGTGTCGGCGGCCAGCGGGCCCTCGTGCGGGCTTATCGTCGCCGCCCAGGGCAGGCCGGCCAGGGTTTCCGGTGCCATCGGGCTTACCCTACGGGCGGGCTACGACAGGTGCTGGGCCAGGAAGCCCAGGGAGGCTGCATCGGCGGGCGCTCTGCCGTCAACCGGAGTAGTGGTCCGGGCAATCTCCACGTAACCTGGCCGTTAGTGCACGACGCCCGGCGCCGGGGGGTGCTTTCTGAGGCGCGTTCGTGCACCGGGGGGAGCAGGGCATGAGCAAGGTATCGCCGGGCGTGCTGTCGGATCCGCACGAGGTGCTGACGCCGGAGGAGTGGCGCCGGCTGGGCCGGGAACGGCGCCGGTTCGTGCCCCGCTCCAGTCACGCCGAATGGTCGCCGCCGCCCGGCCGCCCCGACCCGGTCAGCATCCTGGAAGAACAGGCCCAGGCGCGGGTGCAGGACCTGGTGCCGATCCGGCACGGGCGGATGGCCGCCTCGCCGTTCTCCTATTTCCGCGGCGCGGCCGCGCCGATGGCCTGGGACCTGGGCCACCTGCCGTCCACCGACATCCGGGTGCAGTGCTGCGGTGACGCGCACCTGCTCAACTTCGGCATGTTCGGCGCGCCGGACCGGCGGCTGGTGTTCGACGTGAACGACTTCGACGAGACGCTGCCCGGCCCGTTCGAATGGGACGTCAAGCGGCTGGCCGCGAGCGTCGCGGTGGCCGCCCGGGACAACGGCCTGGGCCCCCGGGCCGAGCGCACCGCCGCCCGGCGCTGCGCGCACGTGTACCGCACCGAGATGGACGAGTTCGCCCAGATGCGCTTCCTCGACGTGTGGTACTCCCGGATCGACGTCGACCAGGTCGCCCAGTTGCTGGACGCGGC
The DNA here is from genome assembly GCA_036567525.1 of Streptosporangiaceae bacterium. GTDB lineage: Bacteria > Actinomycetota > Actinomycetes > Streptosporangiales > Streptosporangiaceae > RYN-230. The sequence goes on from DATCUG010000626.1 coordinate 6,189, forward strand.
GCAGTCCCGGAAGGCGATCCGGCGGCGGAACGAGGACGTGCACAAGGCCTACCGGCACACCAGCGTGCAGGCCCTGGACAAGCTGTGCCACCTGGTCGACGGGGAGTACCGGATCAAGCCGGTGCCGCCGGTGGTGGTCCGGTTCGGCATCGAGCACGAGCCGGCCATCGCCGAGGAGCTGCGCGGCGCGATCGACCGGTACCGGGAGACCATCCAGGCCGACCGCCGCGAGGTGCTGCGCCGCTACTACTTCGGCGACTTCGCCCGCAAGGTGGTCGGCGTCGGCTCGGTCGGCACCGAGGCGTTCATCTTCCTGCTGCTTGGCGACCGGCCCGATGAGCCGCTGTTCCTCCAGCTCAAGGAGGCGCAGGAGTCGGTGCTGGCCCCGTTCGCCGGGCCGAGCGAGTACAAGCACCAGGGCGAGCGGGTGGTCCGCGGCCAGAAGCTGATGCAGGCCGCGGGCGACCCGTTCCTGGGCTGGACCAGCGGGCTGCAGCTCGACGGCGCCCCGGCCAAGGAGTACTACGTCCGGCAGCTCCGCGACATGAAGGGCGCGATGAACGTGCCGGCCATGGACGCGGCGCAGCTCACCTATTACGCCGGGCTGTGCGGCTGGGCGCTGGCCCGGGCGCACGCCCGGACCGGCCGGGCCGCGATGATCTCCGGCTACCTGGGGTCCAGCGACCGGTTCGACCGGGCCATCGAGGAGTTCGCGGTCGCGTACGCGAACCAGAACGAGCTTGACTACCGGCGGCTGCTCAGCGCGATCGAGTGCCGCCAGCTCACCGCGATCGAAGGCCTTTAGCCGAACGCCACTACCCGCCTGATGCCGCCCAGATGGCCCGGACGGCGTCGATGGTGTCGGCCTCGGCGGGTTGCTTGTCGGGCCGGTAGCGGAGCACCCGGGCGAACCGGAGGGCCAGGCCGCCCGGGTAGCGGGGACTGGACTGCACCCCGTCGAACGCGATCTCCACGACCAGCTCCGGCCGGACCCGGACCACGCCGTATCCGCGAGCCGGGTCCCGGGCCGGCTGGCCGGGCGGGTCGGCCAGCTCCAGCAGCTCGGTGGTCTGCCAGCCGAGCATCTGGTCGGTGAGCCCTTTGAACGTCTTGCCCAGCATGACGAACCCGCCGCCGGCCGGGTCCCGCGCGCCCAGGTGCAGGTTGGACAGCCAGCCGCGGCGGCGGCCGTGGCCCCATTCGGCGGCCAGCACGACCAGGTCGAGGGTGTGCCGCGGCTTAACCTTGATCCACTCGCTGCCCCGGCGGCCGGCCGCGTACGGCGCGTCCAGCGACTTGACCACCACGCCCTCATGGCCACGGCCGACCGCGTCGGCGAAGAACCCCTCCGCCTCGGCGGCATCGCTGGTCACGATGCGCGGCACCCGGAGGTCCGCCGGCAGGACGGCGGTCAGCAGGCGCTGGCGTTCGGCGGCTGGCTCGTCGATGAGATCGCGGCCATCGAGGTGCAGCAGGTCGAAGAAGAACGGGGTGAGCGGGACGTCCGGCCGGTCCGGGCCGGGCGCGCCCTGGGTACCGGCCCGGCTCGCGGTCACCTGGAACGGGCGGGGCCGGCCGTCCGGGCCCAGCGCGATCGCCTCGCCGTCCAGGACCAGGGACTCCGCGTCCGCGGCCAGCACCGCCGCGGTGATCTCGGGCAGCCGGCCGGTGATGTCGTCCAGGCTGCGGGTGAACACGGTGACCTGGCCGCCCTGGCGGTGCACCTGGACCCGGACGCCGTCGATCTTCCACTCGACCGCGGCCGGGGACACCCGGCCGAACGCGGCGGCCACGGTGGGCGCGGACGCGGCCAGCATGGGCCGCAGCGGGCGGCCCACCTGGAGGTGGAACTCGCCCAGCGCGGCGGACGCGGCCCCGGGACCGTCCCCGGCCGACAGGGCGGCCTGGGCCACCGCGGGCAGTGAGCCGCCCAGCAGGTGCGCGCGGCGCACTTCCTCCGGGCTCACCCCGGCCGCGCGGGCCACCGCATCGCTCATCACGCCGGCCAGCGCGCCCTGGTGCAGTTCGCCGCCGAGCAGCCGGGTCAGGAACGAGCGCTCGGCCGGGGTGGCCCGGCTGAACACGGCGCCGAGCAGCCGCCGCCGCTCGGCCTGGGTGCCGGGCCCGCTGATCGCGCCGATGGCGGCGAACGCGGCGTCCACGTCGGCCAGCGTGAGCGGGGGGCCAGCCGGCCCGGGCCCGGCATCGGCGGTGCCGTCCGGGCTGGCCCAGAGCGCGTCGCCAAGCAGGTCCCGGATGGCCGCGAAGCCGACGCCGATCTGGCGCTGCCGGAGCTCACCGGACAGGAAGGCCACCACCACCGGCACCTCGGCGGGCGTGGCCTGGCGCAGCAGCGTGGCGATCGCGTCGATCTTGGTTTTCCGGCCCGGCGCCCCGGCCACCGCCCCTGACGTGCGCACCAGCTCGCTAAGCAGCACACACGCATTGTGCCTGACTGATCCGACAGCCCCGGCGGGGGCCGGCCCCGCACCAAAGTGAGCCCTTCCGGTCAGATATTTGTTAGCTAAAGCCGCTTGCGCGCTATTACTACTAGGCGGTAACTTTCGCAAATCGTCCGGCTGTGGGGTTGCTCACGCACGGCCGGAACGATCCGACAACGGTGCCGGCGCTTGACCCCCCTCCGCTATGCGGCGCGCACCATGGACCACCCAGCACCATGGACAAACTGTGCCAGGAGCCGCCATGCCCCCCACCGCCACCGCGCCAGCTGGCCCCGATGGGCCCCCCACCCGGGGCCGGGTCCGCTGGCGCCGGTTCGCCATCCTGTTCATCCCGGCCATGGCCGCCGCGGCCACCATGGTCGTGCTGACCACCGAAGGCGTGCTGGCCGCGTCGATCTCAGTATCCGGGAGCGCGTTCGAAGTCAGCGCCAGCCAGCTCAAGGGATCCGGGTTCGAGCAGTTCGGCGGCGTCGTCACCGACGGCAAGGGCAACCCGCACCCGGTGGCCATCTCGGCCATTCACCATGCCACGCTGAGCAGCCTGTGCCAGAGCGTGAGCGTGGGCGGGGTAACGCTGCGCATCACGGCGGGCGGCGGCAGTTCGCCGGCCGTGGCCGACAACCTGATCGTGGACGCGGACCAGCTGTCCGGCGACGCCACGTTCAGCAACATCACCATTGGCCAGGACGCCGGGACGCTCAGCAAGGACCCGGGCGTCAGCGGCCCGTCCGGCGGGTTCGGCCAGCAGGCGGACAGCGTGACCATTGACAACCTCAGGCAGCACACCTGGCTGACCACCGCGGGCACGTTCACCCTGCCAGGCTTCTCGCTGAGCTTCGGAAACGCCTGCTACTAGTGAATACGCCAGACGAGGAGGCCCAGCCGGACAGCGCCTGGCAGCGGTTCAGGAACTGGCGGCGCAGCCGCCCGTTCTGGGGCGGCCTGCTGCTCGCGCTGGCCGGGCTGGAACTCATCGCGATACCGCTGCTGTCCGTGCTGGCCCATGGCTCGGTCAAGGTGGTCATCTACATCGGCATCGGCGGCGTGTTCGGCGTGCTGATCGGTGGCCTGATGCTGGCCTGCGGCCTGCTCATCTGGTTCCACCCGGTGCAGCGGGTGTTCTACTCGGTGGCCGGCGTGCTGCTGGCCATCGCGTCGTTCGTCGCCACCAACCTGGGCGGTTTCTTCCTCGGCATGCTGCTCGGCGTCATCGGGGCCTCGCTGAGCTTCGGCTGGACCCCGGATACCGCCCGGCCCGGCGGCGTGCACCGGCCGTACCGGCCGCGCCGTGCGTCGCCCTCCGAGGGGCTGAACCTGGTGCTGCCGGGCCGCCGGGCCCGGGACGCGGCGCTGGAGAACCCTGGGCTGGAGAGCCCAGGGCTGGAGGACCCCGGCGCGGCGGAAACCACGCCGGGCCGCGGCGATGAGCCGGACCCGGACCAGGGCCGGGACCAGGTAACGGAGTGGGGCAGCCACACCGGGAGGGCGTGGTGAGAAAGCTGGCCCTGGCCGTGGTGCTGCCGCTGGCCGCAGCGGGCCTGGTGCTGCCCGGCCTGTTCCGGCCGGCCCAGGCCAGCGCGGCGGCCGCGGCGCCCGCAGCCGCCGCCCAGCCGGACTGCCTGATCCCGATCTTCTGCCCGTCACCGAGCCCGAGCCCGACCCCGACCCCGTCCGGCGGGACGACCCCGGCGCCCACGCCGTCGGCGTCCGCCGACCCCAGCCCGTCGGCCAGCGCCAGCGTGTCCCCGGGCGGCCAGCAAAAGGCCGTGCCGAAGCACAAGAAGAAGGCCACCGGCCCGAAGAAGGCCTCGTCCATCAAGGCCAAGGACGCCAACGGGCTGGAGATCAGCGAAGCCCAGTTCGGCCTGACCACGGGCACCGCGGTGATGCACGGGGCGACCTATGACGGGACGGCCGACGTGCCCACGGCCAGCGGGGCCACGGTCAAGATGCTGAAGTTCAGCATGACGGCGCTCGACCTGACCGGCTCACCCACGCTGACCGTGTCGCAGGGCGGGCAGTCGGCCGAGACGAGCGGCTCCGCCATGCACTTCAGCGGGAACGTGGTGCTGTACGTGACCAAGCTGACCGGTCATCTGCTCGGCATCCCGCTCACGCTCACCCCGGGCAGCCCGCTGGCCCTGTTCACCAGTTTGCTGAACGGGGTGCCGCTCACCGACGTCACCACGGATCAGCCGGTCATCTCCGCGAATTCGCTGTCCATCCCCGGCCTGCAGGTGAATGCGGGCTGATCCGGCCGGACGCGCCGCCGGGGTGGCCAGCGGCTAGCTGGGCCACCCCGGTGCCACGATCCTGGTCAGGGCGTCCGGACCTGCCCGTTCACGTCGGAGGTCTCCGACTGCTCGTTGCTGCTGGCGGGCATGCCGTTGGCCGATGCCGCCGACGCCGGTGGCGTGCCGGTGTCCGGTTCGCTGCTGGCCTGCTTGTCACGCTGGCTCTTGAACAGGAGCGCCGCGACGGCGGCCGCCGACGCGGTCACGATCCCGGCCAGGATGGCCGGCCAGAGCCGGCGGCGGTCCTTGTCGGGCTGCATCTTGCGCGCCGTGGCGATCATGGCGGAGGAGACCTTGGGGGCGATGCGCTCCTGCACAGCCACCCCGGCCTGCTCGACCCGGGGCGCGGCCCAGGTCCGGGCCTGCCGCACGCCCTGGCTGGCGGTGAGCTGGACGCTCTTGGCCAGCGGAGTGAACTGCTCCTTGGCCGCGACGGCGCGTCCCTGCACCCGTATCGCCTGAGCCTTGGCCTGCATGGCCTGAGCCTTGGCCTGCGTCGCCCCGGCCTTGGCCCGGGACTTTACGTCCTGGCTGCTTGTCCTTGACACGATTAACCTCCCCGAGTAGCTCCCCCGGCCACTCGATTCCCTAGGAGACAACACTCAACCCTCAGTTCCCTGCGCGGGCGGGCTCAATCCTGATTCGCTGCTCGTTCATCCGCGCCGTAAGGTACGAGGGGTGGGCCCGCGGCAGCCGCCGGTGGGCCGGAAACGGCGAACATGAGCCCGCTCCGTGCGAGGATTTCAGCTATGACTAACACGCTCACCGCGACGCTGCGGACGAACCAGGGGACCATCGTGGTCCGGCTTTTCCCCGACCACGCGCCCAAGACCGTGCGCAACTTCGTCGAGCTGGCCGAGGGCGGCCGGGACTGGACCGACCCGCGTACCGGGCAGCCCAGCCGGGACAGCCTTTACAACGGGACGATCTTTCACCGGGTGATCCCGGATTTCATGATCCAGGGCGGCGACCCGCTCGGCACCGGAACCGGCGGCCCGGGCTATCAGTTCGCTGACGAGATTCACCCGGATCTGGCGTTCAGCCGGCCTTATCTGCTGGCCATGGCCAATGCCGGGCCGGGCACTAATGGCTCCCAGTTCTTCCTCACCACCGTGCCCACGCCGTGGCTGAACGGCAAGCACACCATCTTTGGCGAGGTTATCGAGGGCAACGACGTGGTGGACGCGATCAGCCACGTGGACCGGGACCGGCGGGACCGGCCGGCCAAGGACGTGGTGCTCGAGTCGGTCGAGATCTCCCGCGGCGACGGCGCGTAACCCAGGGTCTGGCAACGGCAGGCTGACAGTGGACGAACTCCCGGCTTCGGGCGCCGAGGCGCCAGCGGTACCAACCTGTTTCCGGCACCCGGGCCGGGAGACCTACCTGTCCTGCAGCCGGTGCGGCCGGCCGGCCTGCCCGGACTGCCTGCGGGCCGCGCCGGTCGGCCAGCACTGCGTGGAGTGCGTCCGGGAAGGCCACAAGGGCGCCCGCCGGCCGACCGCGGTGTTCGGCGGGCGGCCCGCCATGAGCTCGATCGTGACCTGGGTCATCGTCGGCCTCAACGTGCTGTTCTACCTGGTCGAGCTGGGCTACCCGGCGCTGGCCGACAACTGGGCCATGGTGGCCAAGTTCGGGCCGCATCTCGGCGTGGCCGACGGGCAGTACTACCGGCTCATCACCTCGGCGTTCCTGCCGCCGACCGGCTCCAGCGGGCTGCTCGACATCGCGTTCAACATGTGGGCGCTGATCCTGGTCGGGCCGGCCCTGGAACGGCTGCTCGGCCACCTGCGGTTCGCCGTGGTGTACCTGCTGAGCGCGCTCGGCGGGTCGGTGCTGTACTACCTGATCGCCCCGCCGCTGCAGCCCGCGCTGGGCGCTTCCGGGGCCATTTTCGGCCTGTTCGGCGCGTGGTTCGTGGTGTCCAGGCGGCTCCGCCTGGACACCCGGGCCATCGTGTTCCTGATCGTGCTGAACCTGGCCATCAGCTTCGTGTGGCGCTCGGCGATCGCCTGGCAGGCCCACGTCGGCGGGCTCATCGTGGGCAGCCTGCTGACCGCGGCCTATGCCTACGCGCCGCGCTCACAGCGCACCCTGATTCAGATCGGCGCGACGGTGATCGTGCTGGCCGCGCTGATCGCCGCGGTGATTACCCGGACGAACGCGCTGACCTGAGGGCTGCGGCGGCTAACTCAGCGCCACTTGGTGGACAGGACCACGCCGCCGATGATGAACGCGAAGCCGACCACCAGGTTCCAGTCCGCCAGCGCGCCAATCGGCAGGCTGCCCTGGGTGACGTAGAACATCGCGATCCAGGCCAGCCCGATCAGCAGGCAGGCCAGCATGGCCGGGACCAGCCAGCGCGGGCTGACCTTCGACTTCGACGTCCGGGGCGGCGGGGTGTAGACCGCCTTGGACCTCACGCGGGACTTGGGCACGGTCGTCTCCTGGTCAACTAGCTCTGCCCGAGTCTAGCGCCGTCCGTTCGCGTTACCCCCGCCGTTGCCGCCACCGCCACCCCCGCCACCGCCCTGGGTGGTCACGGTCGCGGTCGGGGTGGGTGTCGCGGGCTGGGTCGGGGTGGGCGAGGCGGTGGTCGGCGCGGTGGTCGGCTGGGTGGCCGCGGCCACGAAGATGGTCACCGTGGAGCCGGACGGCGCGGTGGTGCCGTTGGTCGGCTGCTGCTGGAACACGGTGCCCGGGGCCGTGCCGGCCGGCCCGGCCGCCGTGACCACGTGGACCTGGAACCCCGCGTTCTTAAGGATCGACTGGGCGGTGGCCTGCGGGTCGCCGATGACCGACGGCACCTGGGTGCCGCCACCGGACACGTACAGCACCACCGTGCTGCCCTGCTTCACCTGCGTGCCCGCGGGCGGATTCGTCCTGGCCACCTTGCCCTGGGCCAGGGCGGAGTTCGGCGCCGTCTTGGTCGTGACGTTCAGGCCGAGGTTCTGCAGCTGGCTCTGCGCGGTGGGTTCGGAGTCGCCGACCACGTTCGGGATCGTGACCTTCTTCGGCCCGGCCGACACCCGCAGTGTCACGTTGCTGTGCGGTGCCACTTTCGTGCCGAACTGCGGGTTGCTGCTCACCACGATGCCGACCTTGTCCGAGGACGGCACCTTGACCACCACCGGGTTCAGCCCGGCGTTCTTCACCGCCCTGACCGCCGCCGCCTGGGTCTGGCCGACCACCGACGGCACCGAGGCGGTGTTCCCGCCGCCCCCGTTCAGCAGCATGTAGGCCAGGGCGGCGAGGATGATGACCGCGACCGCGCCGAGGATCCACCACAGCGCCCGGCGGCGGCCGCCGCCGGTGCCGTCGTCATAGCCGTCGTCCGGGCCGCCGTAGTCGGCCATCGTGCCGGTCGGGGCGCCCGCGCCGGCCAGCATGGTCTGCTGGCCCATCCGCTGCGTGCCTGGCGCGTACATCTGGGTCTGCGCCGGCGCGGCCACCGGCACCCCGGACAGCGCGCGCTGGATGTCGGTACGCATCTCGGCGGCCGACTGGTAGCGGTCGGCCGGGTCCTTGGCCATCGCCTTGAGCACGATCGCGTCGGCCCACGGCGGTATTTCCGGGTCCACCTGAGACGGCGGGACCGGGTTCTCCCGGACGTGCTGGTAGGCGATGGCCACCGGTGAGTCGCCGGTGAACGGCGGCCGGCCGGTGAGCAGTTCATACAGCAGGCAGCCGGTCGAGTACAGATCGCTGCGCGCGTCCACCCGCTCACCGCGGGCCTGCTCCGGGGACAGGTACTGGGCGGTGCCGATCACCTGGGCGGTCTGCGTCATCGTGGCCTGGGTGTCGCTGACCGCGCGGGCGATGCCGAAGTCCATCACCTTGACCTCGGCCGCCCGGGTCAGCATCACGTTGCCGGGCTTGATGTCCCGGTGCACGATGCCGTTGCGGTGGCTGTAGTCCAGCGCGCGGAGCACCCCGTCGGTGATCTCCAGCGCCCGCTCCGGCAGCAGCCGCCGGTCGTCGCGGAGCAGTTCCCGCAGCGTCCGGCCGTCCACGTACTCCATCACGATGTAGGGCACGTGTATCTGGCCGCTCATGTCCTCGCCGGTGTCGTACACCGCGACGATGGACGGGTGGTTCAGCGACGCGGCCGACTGGGCCTCGCGGCGGAACCGGGCCTGGAACGTCTGGTCCCGGGCCAGGTCCTCGCGGAGCGTCTTGACCGCGACGATCCGGTCCAGCCGGATGTCCCGGGCCCGGTATACCTCGGCCATGCCGCCTCTGCCGACGACGCCGTCGAGTTCGTAGCGGCCGCCCAGGAGTCGCGGCTGTGTCATGTCTCGCACGTCAGTAACCGTTCCGCGTCGTAGTCGTCGTCATTACTGTCCCACGGCGTTCAGGTAGGCCTTGATGATGGCCACCGCGATCGGCGCGGCGGCGTCAGCACCCTGACCGCCCCCCTTAACCACGACGCCGACAGCTATCTTCGGGTTGGCGGCTGGGGCGAAACAGGTGAACACCGCATCGTCCAGGCCGCTGTTGTTGATCCCGTTCTGCGCGGTGCCGGTCTTGGCCGCGATCACGATCCCGCCGGACGCCTGCAGCCCCGCGCTGATGTGCGCGGTGCCCTGCGCGTTCTGCGTTACCTGGGTCATCATGTCGGTCACGTTTTGCGCGATGGCCGGGGTTACCGGACGGCTGAGTACGGTCGGCTGCGTGGTGTTCAGCGTGGTCAGGTCGGGCGCGGTGACCTTGTCAACCATATAGGGCCGCATCAGCGTGCCGTGATCCGCGATGGCCGAGGCGAGCATGGCCTCCTGCATCGGGGTCACCGTGTCGCTCTCCTGGCCGATCGCCGCGCCCGCCCGCTGCGCTGGGTCCGGATACAGCGGGAAGTTGCTCTGCGTGACCGGGAGCGGGATGGTCAGCTTCGGGTTATTGAAACCGAACAGGTTGGCCTGCCGCTGCAGTTGCTGCGCGGTCAGGTGCAGGCCCAGGTTGCCGAACACGGTGTTGCAGGACTGCAGGAACGCCTGGATCAGCGGCACCCGCCCGCTGCCGTCGCCACACGCCTCGCCATCGAAGTTGATCAGCGGCTGGGAGACGCCGGGCAGCTTGAGCTGGGCCGGCGCGAAGACCTGGGTGTTCGCGTTGATGCCCTTGTCGGTCATGGCGGTGGAACTCGTCACCACCTTGAACGACGATCCCGGCGGGAACGTGACGTTGATGGCCCGGTTCAGCAGCGGCTGGTTCGGGTTCTTCAGCAGCCGATCATCGTTCTTCTTCAGCTGGTTGCCGTTCAGCGTGGCCAGCTGGTTCGGGTCGAACGTCGGGTTGGAGGCCATCGCCAGCACCGCGCCGGTGGACGGGTTCAGCGCGACCACCCCGGCCTCCTTGCCCTGGGCTTTCAGCGCGTTGTACGCGGCCTCCTGGGCGGCCGAGTTGATGGTCGTCTGGACGGTGGCGCCCTTCTTCTGCTTCCCGGTGATCAGGTCGATCAGGTTGTGCACGGCCAGCGCCGGGTCCGACCCGGCCAGCTGCTTGTTCTCGGCCTGCTCGATCCCGGTCTGGCTGAACAGCGTGTCGTACCCGGTGATCGGGGCGTACATCTTGCCGGCCGGGTAGTACCGCTGGTACTCACCGAACGCCTTGTTCATCTTCGAGTACGCGATGACCTTCTGGTCGGCCGTGATGATCGAGCCGCGCTTGAACTGCAGCGTGGACGTGAACGTGCGGCCGTTGCCCGGCTCGTTGGCCAGGCTGCTCGCCTCGAACCCCTGCACGTAGTTCACGTTGACCAGGAGCAGTACGAACATGACCAGGGCGATCAGTGAAACCCGGCGCAGCGCGTGGTTCATCCGGCCCGCACCACCTGGGTCATGCCCTCGTCCTGGATCGGCTGCGGCGCCGGTCTGCGTGCGGTGTCGCTGATCCGCATCAGCAGCGCGATGCCCATCCAGCTGGAGATCAGCGACGAGCCGCCCTGGGACAGGAACGGCGTGGTGATGCCGGTCAGCGGGATCAGCCGGCTGACCCCGCCGACGATCACGAACACCTGCAGCGCGACCACGAAGGCCAGCCCGCCGGCCAGCAGCTTGGAGAACGGGTCACGGACCGCGATGGCCGCGCGCAGCCCGCGCTGCACGATCAGCCCGTAGATGAGCAGCAGGGCCATCAGCCCGGTCAGCCCCACCTCCTCGCCGAACGCGGTGATGATGAAGTCGCTCTGCACCAGCGGGGTGTTGTACGGCTGGCCCTGGCCCAGGCCGCGGCCGAGTATCCCGCCGAAACCCAGCCCGTACAGTCCCTGGACCGTCTGGAAGCCGATCGTGTGCACGTAGCTGAACGGGTGCAGCCAGACCAGGAAGCGGTCCTTGACGTGCGCGAACAGCTCACTGGCCAGGAACGCGCCGAACACGAACAGCAGGAAGCCGATGATCAGCCAGGACGAGCGCTGGGTGGCGATGTACATCATCACCACGAACAGGCCGAAGAACAGCGCCGAGGTGCCGATGTCGCCCTCGAAGACCAGCACGACCAGGCTGACCCCCCAGGCGATCAGCACCGGGCCCAGGTCGCGGGCCCGGGGCAGGTCGATGCCGAGCACCCGCCGTCCGGCCAGGGCGAGCACGTCGCGCTTAGCCACCAGGTAGCCGGCGAAGAACACGGCCAGCGCCAGCTTGGCGAACTCCTCGGGCTGCACGGTGAATCCGCCCAGCGAGATCTGGATCTTGGCGAAGGTGCCCGGCACCTCGCTGATGCTGTTCGGCAGCATCGCGGGCAGCGCCACCAGCACCAGGCCGATCGCGCCCAGCGTGTAGGTGTACCGCTGCAGCGTGCGGGGCTGCCGGACGAAGGCCAGCACGGCCACGAACGCGGCGATCCCGGCCGTGCTGTAGAGCACCTGGAACGCGGTGGTCTTGGTGCTCATCGTGGTGATGACGAAGCCGGGGTTGCCGCCCCGGCCGGCCTCCTGCAGCCGGTAGATCATCACGATGCCGAGCCCGTTCAGCAGCGCGGCCAGCGGCAGCAGCAGCGGGTCGGCCCACGGCGCCAGCCAGCGCACGGCCACGTGCGCGATGCCGACCAGCGCGGCGAACGACAGGCCGTACACGAACATGCCGGCCGGCACCTTGCCGTTCAGCCCCAGCCCCACGTTGGCGTAGGCCAGCATCACCACGCCGACCACGAAGGCCAGCATGAGCAACTCGGTCCGGCGGCGGCCCTGCGGCAGCGGCATGCCTCCGGCCTGGCCGTTCTGCTCGGCGGCGGCTTGGCCACCGCCGAGCGGCTGGTCCGACGGGCTGGCGATCACGCTCACGGCTATCCTCCGGTCCCGGCGGCGGCGCTGGCGGGTGCCGGGCACTCCGCGGGGATGGTTGGCTTCGGTGGCTTGACCTTCTCGGTGATGGTCTTTTTCCCGCGCCTGACCTTCTTGGTCGTCGGCGGCGTCGTCTCCCACGTACGCAGCGCGGCGTACGCCTGCTGGCACTTCTGGTAGTCCGCCTGGAGCGTCGCCACTGAGCCGCGCGCGCCGGTCAGGCCGGAGTTGGACGTGATGGTGGCCCGCACGGTGCTCGCGTCCATGCTCGGCAGGCTGGCCACCGGGATGCTGGTGCGCTGCACCACGCTGTACAGCTTGATGCCCGCCACACTCTGGTTGATGCCGCGGAAGATGACGACCTTGCCGCCGTCCTCACCCACGTAGTACTGGCTCTGCGTGTACCGCCAGCCGGCGTACGCGCCGCCCACCACCAGCACGACCAGGACGACCAGGGCCGAGGTGACCAGCGGGAACCGGCGCTTGCGGCGGCGGTGCCCGCCGTGGTCCTCGTCGTCCCCGTCGGCAGGCCGGCCCGGTGCCGGGTCGTCGTGCGCGATCGCGACCGCGACCTGCGGCGCGGTCCGGGTCAGCAGGTGGGCGCGGCCGGCCGGGCTGTCGGTGCGGAACGGGCCGCCGCCGCTGCCGTTGGACGCCGCCCCGACCATGACCGAGGCCTCGCTGGGCGGCAGCGGGGCGGTCGCGCTGTCCACCACGTCGGCGACGATGCAGGTGATGTTGTCCGGGCCGCCGCCCCGGATGGCCAGCTCGACGAGCTGCAGCACCACCTCGTTCAGGTCCTCGACCTTGGCCAGCGTCCGGTGCAGCGTCTCCTCGCTGACCACCCCGGACAGCCCGTCCGAGCAGAGCAGGTACCGGTCACCCAGCCTGGCCTCGCGCAGCGACAGGTCCGGCTCGACGTCGGCCCGGCCGTCCAGCGCGCGCAGCAGCATGGACCGCTGCGGGTGGGTGGCCACGTCGTCCGGGCTGATCCGGCCCTCGTCCACCAGCGTCTGGACCAGCGTGTGGTCGTGTGTGATCTGGTGGAACTCCCCATCGCGCAGCAGGTACGCGCGGGAGTCGCCGATGTGCACCAGGGCCACCCGCGGGCCGGACCAGAGCATGGCGGTCAGCGTGGTGCCCATGCCTTCCAGCACCGAGTCGGCCACCACCATGTCGTGCAGCGTGTGGTTCGCGTCCGCGACCGCGTCGGCCAGCGCGTCGAGCAGGTCGTTGCCGGGCACGTCGTCGTCCAGCCTGGCCAGCGCGGAAATGGCCGCCGCGCTGGCTACCTCGCCCGCGGCATGGCCGCCCATGCCGTCGGCAACCGCCAGCAGACGCGGCCCGGCGTACGCCGCGTCCTCATTCCCCTCCCGGAGAAGACCGACGTCCGAGCGAATCGCGTACCGGAGTGCAAGTGTCATCTGCGCAATTCCAGAACGGTCTTGCCGATGCGGATCGGCACGCCTGTCGGCACCGGGGTCGGCTGGGTCACCTTCTGCCTGTCGAGGTAGGTGCCGTTGGTTGACCCGAGGTCCTCAACGATCCATTGACCGTCTTGTGGGAACAGCCGGGCATGTCGGCTCGAAGCGTAGTCATCGTTGAGCACCAGCGTGGCGTCATTTGACCGACCGATGGTGATTTGCTGCTCAGTCAGGGCCAGACTCGTGCCCGCCAGCGCGCCCGCGGTCACCAGCAGACGCTGCGGATCGCCGCGCCCGGCCCGTGGCGGCCGGGCCGGGCGGGGCCGCGGGGCCTGCCGCTGCCGCTTCTGCTTGCGTGATGCCTGGCCGAACAGGTCCGTGCGCACTACGCCCACCGCCGTGATCACGAACAGCCACAGGACCGCCAGGAAGGCGAGCCTGATCAGGAGGAGGGTCAGCGTGCTCATCGGCTCATGTGTCCTTGGGTGCCTCGCCATTACGGCCTGCGGGGGTTGGGGCGGGATTCGGGGTCGGGGGCTAACTCAGCGGGGAACGGTCAATAGATACCGTCCCTGCGGAACACCAGTGTCGTCCGGCCGAGCGTCACCTGCGTGCCGTCTGCCAATGTCACGCGCCGCACCGGCTGGCCGTTCACGAACGTGCCGTTGGTCGAGCCCAGGTCCACCAGGACCACCTCACCGTCTTCGACCCGCAGCTCGGCATGGTGCCGGGAGACGCCCGGGTCGACCAGCCGCAGATCACAGTCGGTGCCCCGGCCCAGCATGGTGACGGGGGCGTTCAGCTCGTAGGTGCGCTGGCTGCTGCCGTCGGGCCCGGGTTCCGGGCCGGATACCAGCAGCCGGGGGCGACCGCCGAACGTGCCTGGCGGGCGTGGCAGGTCGCTGGCCGGACGGCGGATCTCGCCGCCCTCCACGGTAGTGCCGCGGATCACCCCGGAGCGGATCCGGAACGTGCCGGTGGTCAGGTCCGGGACACCCTCGAAACGCATCCGCACCGGCCCCACGAAGGAGTACCCCTGCTCCCTCGCGTGTTCCCGGGCCAGTGTGGCCAGTTCCACACCGAGACTGTCCGCGTACACCTCGAGGCGGTCGAAGTCGGTCTCGGCGATCTCCACCACGAAGTCGTTCGGCACCAGAGTCCGGCCCTGGGCGACGATCGCGGCCCGGTCATCCATCTCGCGCTGAACCGCGCTGGCAACCTCCACTGGCTGCAGCTCGGACTTGAACGCCCGCGCGAAGGCACCCTCGACCATGCCTTCGAGCCGCCGCTCGAAGCGCTGTAGAACTCCCACCGCGGGGTACCTCCTTCCCCTATCCGCATCCGATGGTATCGGCGGTCGGGGTGCTCTCGCGGACGTGCTAACCTGACTGACTGCGTAGGGCGGGTGGCGGAACGGCAGACGCGCACGGTTCAGGTCCGTGTGTCCGCAAGGACGTGAGGGTTCAAATCCCTCCTCGCCCACAGGTTGTGTTGATGATCATGCGGCTGGGGGTCGTGCCCTGGCGGTGGCCGGGCATGCGGGTGCTGGCTTGCCAGCTTATGCGGGACGGCGCGAGATGCGTGGGGTCTTCGCAGGTCAGCGACGGCACTGTTACCACGGGGCAATCATGTGCCCGCGTAACGGCGGGCCAATCCTGTGCCGGCTGACCTGGTCGCGGACGTCGCGGTCGTCGGGGCGGGCGCGCTGGGGCTGAGCACCGCGCTGCACTGCGCGCTGGCTGGCCGGTCGGTGGTGGTGCTGGATCGCCGGGCGCCCGGCTCACAGGCCTCGGGCCGGGCCGCTGGCCTGTTCAAATCGGTGCAGGCCGATGAAGTCCGCACGTTCCTGGCCCGGCGCAGCATCACGAAGGTGCGCGGTTTCGCCGGCTGGGCCGGGGTCCCGCTGGACGTAGCGCCGGCCGGCAGCCTGCTGGTGGCGCGCAGTCCCGGGCACAAAGCCCTGCTCGCCGCGGAGGCCGGGCAGTCCCGCCGGTGGGGCGTCGAGCTGGCCGAGATCAGCCCGGGCGAAGCCGCCACGCGGACGGCCGGCTACTACCAGCCCGCCGGGGACGAGCACGTGGTGTGGTGCCCGGAGGACGTGTACGTCGAGGAGCCGGGCTCGCTGATCACCGCGTACCTGGCCGCCGGCCAGCGGCTCGGCGTCCAGGTGCTGGCGGACGAGGAAGTCACCGGGGTGCGGCTGGATGGCGGCCGGGTGGCCGGGCTGGAGACCACCGGCCGGACGCTGCGCACCGGGACCGTGGTCGACGCGGCCGGCGCATGGGTGCGCCAGGTCGGCGAGCTGGCCGGGGCCTGGGTGGCGGCCGCGCCGGTCCGGCACCAGCTGCTGGTGACCCGCCCGCTGCCGGATGTGGCGCCGAGCGCGCCAATTACCAGAATTCTGGATTCTGCGGTGTACCTCCGGCCGGCCCGCGGCGGGCTGATGATCGGCGGGTTCGAGGCCGATCCGCTGCCGGTCGATCCGCGCGGCCAGCCGCCCGGATTCGATACCGATTCGATACCGCTGGACCTGGGCGTGCTGCGCCGGATGGCGGATGAGGTCGCGGATCTGGTCCCGGCGGCCGGCGAGGGCACGGGGGTGGCCGAGCACCGCGGCGGGCTGTTCACGATGAGCCCGGACGGCCGGTTCCTGGCCGGGCCGGTGCCGGACGTGCCCGGGCTGTGGGTGGCCAGCGGCTGCAACGGCTCGGGCTTCTCCTCGTCCCCGGCGCTCGGTGAGGCCCTGGCCGCCTGGATCAGCACCGGCCAGCCGCCGGACGGGCTGGCCGGGCTGGCCCCGTCCCGGTTCGGCCGGCTGGCTGACCAGGACCTGATCGAGCGCGGCTGCTGGCAGTACGCGCACTACTACGACCCGCTGGCCGCCCCGCCTGGCTGACCCGCCGGGTCAGGGCACCACGATGACCGGGCAGTGCGCGTGCCGGGCCAGCCAGCCGGGCACCGACCCGGCCAGCTGATGCCAGACGTGCCCGGGCGCGCCGATGACCAGGGCGTCGGCGTGGAACTCATCGGCTGCGGCGGCCAGTTCCCGGGCCGGGCTGCCCTGCCTGGTCACGATGCAGACGTCCAGTCCGGTGCGGTCACACACCTCGTCCAGTTCGGCCAGCAGCCAGCGGTGGGTTTCCTTGGTGTCCCGGGCCGGCGCGATGACCTGGCCGGTCAGCGGCTCGCAGAACAGGGCCGGGCTGGTGATGTACGCGACCAGCAGGGTGCGGCCGAGCCGGCGGGCCATCCCCGCGGCGTAGGCCAGCGCGTTCCGGCTGGCCGCCGAGCCGTCGTAGCCGACGACGACCGGGTGATCCGCCTCGGTCAGCGGCTGCTTGGCCGCCAGCTTCCCGGCACAGTCGGCTGGGTCCGGCTGGTCTGTCCCGGTCAGCGGCGGTTCCGGCTGGGGCTGGGCCTGGCTGGCGGCTTCCGGCTGGGCCGGCGGCTGGTCACGCTGCGCAGGGCGGCGCCGCTGCGGCCAGGGCGGCCGGGGCGGCCGGGGCCGCTCAGGCCGGCCCGGGCTGGGCTCTGCCTGGTCCATGGCTTCTCATCCTCGTGAATCCATGTCCGCTCACCGGTCCTGCCTACCGCAAGCTCTGTTAGTTTTGCTTAAACAACTAACCCAGCTCGTCCCATACCAGCAAGGTGTTCTGGGTTATCCAATACCCTCGACGGCGCCAATGTTGCAGCAATCGGCTGTCACGGCGTGCCGGCCCGCTCCGGGTACCCGGGGCAGCACTGGCCAAACAACCCGCCCGGACCAGGCAGAATCGTTATCGTGCCAGAACTTCCAGAGGTCGAGTCGCTCGCCGTCTTCCTGCGTGAGCATGCCTCCGGGCGGGTCATCGACCGGGCTGACAGCGCGGCCATCTCGGTGCTCAAGACGTACCGGCCTGACCTGTCCGAGCTGCGCGGCCGGGTGATCGGCGAGGTCACCCGGCACGGCAAGTTCCTCGACCTGGCCGCGGTCCCGGCTGACGGCGCGGCTGGGGCGGCCCCGCTGCACCTGGTCATCCACCTGGCCCGGGCTG
This sequence comes from Streptosporangiaceae bacterium, assembly GCA_036567525.1. Classification (GTDB taxonomy): domain Bacteria; phylum Actinomycetota; class Actinomycetes; order Streptosporangiales; family Streptosporangiaceae; genus RYN-230. The sequence continues at coordinate 23,679 of DATCUG010000626.1, forward strand.
GCTGGCTGCGCTGGCGGGAGGACCTGCCCGCGCAGCCGCCGCGGCCGGGCAAGGGCCCGCTCGGTTTCCGGCTCCGGTTCACCGACGGGTCCGGGTTCGACCTCACTGAGGCCGGCACCAAGAAGCGGCTGGCCGTCTACCTGGTAACCGGCCCGGCCGAGGTGCCCGGGGTGGCCGCACTCGGCCCCGACCCGCTGGCCGATTCGTTCACCGTGCCGGCGCTGGCCAAGATGCTGGCCGGCCGGCGGACCCAGATCAAGGGCGTGCTCCGGGACCAGAAGATCATCGCCGGGATCGGCAACGCCTACTCCGACGAGGTGCTGCACGCCGCCCGGATGTCCCCGTTCCGGCTGGCCGCCAGCCTGACCGACGATGAAGTGGCCGGCCTGCACGCGGCCATCGTCAGCACGCTGCGCGAGGCGATGGACCGGTCGGCCGGCCTGGCCGCGGGCGAGCTGAAGGCGGAGAAGAAGTCCGGGCTGCGGGTGCACGGCCGGACCGGGCAGCCCTGCCCGGTGTGCGGCGACACGGTGCGCGAGGTGTCGTTCGCCGATTCTGCGCTGCAGTACTGCGCCACCTGCCAGACCGGCGGCAAGCCGCTGGCCGACCGGCGGATGTCCCGGCTGCTGCGCTAGCCGGGACATCCGCGGTCAAGGCTCAGTGCTGATGAATCAGTGCACCGGCGAACCCGAGACCGGCTGCGCGGACCGGCTGGAGCCGAACAGCACGCCGAGCTCGGCCCACCGGGTGGCGCCGCACGGGCTCTGCCGGGAGAACGTGCCGGCCACCTGCTTACCGAAGTAGGTCCCGCTCACCTGGGCTGAGCCAGTCTGCGGCCCGGCCGGGATCATCGGGCACATGATGCCCCGCGGGATCGGCGCGAACGGGTTCTTGGCCGCCAGCAGCTGGCGGCAGGCGGCCTGGGCGTGCGGGTGGGTCCCGCCCACCGGGTCGCAGGTCAGCGTCCACCGCTGTGGCTTGGCGCCGGGGTGGGTCCTGACCACCACCGTCAGCGAGACCTTGGCCGCGCGGGCGTGGCTGGGTGATGAGCTGGGCGCAGCGGCGGAGCCGGGGCTGGCCGCGCTGCCGCAGGCGGCCACGGCGACCAGGCTGAGGATGGCCGGCAGCAAGTATCCAGCGGCTAGCTGCCAACGCCGCGAGGGGAACGTCATGCACATGTGACGCGGCTGGTGGCCATCTGGTTCCACGCTAGATCCCGTGATTCGCGGGGGACACTATTGCCAGCCTGATCACTAATCCAACATGGTTCCCATAATGCTCAGTTGTTCGGCTGCTGGTGGGCCGCTGGGCTCTTGCGGCCTTTCGGCCAGACCGGTAAGAAAGTGAACGGGCGTCGACTGGGGAGCGGCCTGGGTTCCCGAGCGGGGGGCACCTTCGGGTGGAAAGGGCTGCAACATGTCTGGGTCACGTCTTCTCTGGTTGCTGCGTATCTGCTCGGCGGGACTGGGCCTGGCTGGCCTGGTGCTGCTGGCCACACCGGCCAGCAGCACGACGGCTACCCGGCCGGCCAGCCGGTACAACGTTGGTGCGACCCACTCGCCGCAGTTGCTGCGTCAGCTGGCGGGCGGCAGCGGCCCGGCGTCCGGCGGGCTCCGGGCGGCTGTCGCGGGCCGGCTGGCCGGAGCGCGGCAGGGCGTCGACGTGGCGGCCTATCAGCACCCCGGCGGTGCACCCATCAACTGGTCCCAAGCTGCGCAGGCCGGGATCAGCTTCGCCGCGGTCAAGGCGACCGAGGGCACCTACTATCAGAATCCCTACGCGCTCAGCGACATCGCCGCGGCGCAGGCGGCTGGGCTGTCCGTGGGCGCGTACGCGTTCGCCATCCCGAACGGGAACGGGGGCAGCGGCAGTGCGGTCGCCCAGGCGGACTACCTGATCAGCTACCTGGGCCCACTCAGCACCAGCGTGCCAATCATGCTGGACATCGAATTCAATCCCTATGCCGGTGGCACCTGCTATGGGCTCAGCCCTACCCAGCTCGTCTCCTGGGTATCGGCGTTCAGTGCCGAGGTACTGGCCAAGACCGGCCACGCCCCGTACGTGTACACCGCGCAGGGGTTCTGGGACCCATGCACCGGCGGCAGCGCCGCGGTGGCGACGGACCCGCTGTGGGTAGCCAACTACACCACCGCGACCAGCCCGGCTCTGCCGGCCGGCTGGGCTGACTGGACGGTCTGGCAGTACTCCAGCACCGGGACGGTAAGCGGGATCGATGCCCCCGGGTCTACCGATCTGGACCAGCTTCAGCCCGGCCTGACCTCGCTCGGCCCCTGACCATCGGCCGTACAAATCGTACAAATGACATGGATTAGCACGTTCTTTTTGGCTGTGCTAATCACACCGTTACCGCCGAGTGGCGCACAGAATGTCCCGAAGTCAGTAATGCGTACCCAAAAGAATTGCGGTACGGTCGTTTGCAGGGATTGACCTAGATGGCCCGGGGGGTCGGGCGGATTCCCAAAGGGGGAGCACCGGCAGGTGCTGGGAAGGAATGCTCATGGCTGCGTCACGAGTTCGTTCGCTGCTGCATGCGTATTGGCCCGGCCGGGGGTCGGCGACCGCGACCGCGGGGGCGGCGGCCGCCATGGCACTGGTCACGCTGGCCGGCCTGGGGGCGCCCATGGCGCTGGCCGGGCCAGCCAGCGCCACGGGCCAGCCGGGTGACCGGTACAACGTCGGCGCCACCCACTCGCCGCAACTGCTAGCCGAGCTGGCCGGCCCGGCCGGCCCCACGCCCGCACCGCCGGCTAGCAACGCACCCGCCCTGACCGGACTGCGGCGGGGTGTCGACGTGGCCGCGTATCAGCACCCCAACGGGGCGGCCATCAACTGGCGGCGGGTGGCCCAGTCCGGGATCAGCTTCGCGGCGGTGAAGGCCACCGAGGGCACCTACTACCGGAATCCCTACGCACTCAGCGACATCAGGGCCGCGCGGGCGGCCGGTCTTTCGGTGGGCGCATACGTGTTCGCCATCCCGAACGGCAACGGGGGCCGCCGGGGCGCCGTGCCGCAGGCCGACTACATCGTCAGCCGTCTGGGGTCGCTCGCCGCCAGCGTGCCGGTCATGCTGGACATCGAGTTCAACCCGTACTCTGGCGGGTTCTGCTATGGCCGCACTCCGGCTCAGATGGTGAGCTGGGTGACCCGGTTCAGCGCCGAGATACAGGCCAGGACGGGCCGGGCGCCGTACATCTACACCCCGCAAGGGTGGTGGAACCCGTGCACCGGCGGCAGCGCAGCGCTGCGCAGGAACCCGCTGTGGGTGCCGAACTACACCACCGCGGCCAGCCCGGCCATGCCGTCCGGCTGGCCCACGTGGCGGGTCTGGCAGTACTCCAGCGCCGGCACCGTGCCCGGGATCCAGGACCCCGGGTTTACCGACCTGGACCGGCTGGCGCGCGGGGTCACCTCACTCGGTTCCTGACCGGCCCGTCCGCCCGCGTAACACCGGCACCGGCCGCGGCGCTGTTACCCGCGTCCCACTGTGCGCTGCTTTGGGCGACTGGTGGGAGAAACGATCACCTCTGGCCCACGATCGTGGGTTGCCTGGGGAGGGAGCCTTCGTGCCGGTGTGCGCTCAACGCTGGTTAATGTCCGCCTGCTCTGCCGTGGCCAGCGTGGCCCTGCTCGGCCTGGCCGCCACTCCGGCTGCTGCGGCCCGCTCAGCCGGGCCAGCCGACCGGGCCAACGTGGGCGCCACCCACTCGCCGGAACTGCTCAGCCAGTTCCGGAACCGGTCCGGGAACATCCCGCTGACCGGCACCGGGGAGATGGCACCGGCGGTGACCGCCTCGGCCGCCAGCCCGGCCGACGAGCAGGGCGTGGATGTCGCGTCGTTCCAGCACCCCAATGGCGCCGCCATCAACTGGTCCCAGGTGGCTGGGTCAGGCGTCGGGTTCGCCGCGGTGAAGGCCACCGAGGGCGCGTACTACCAGAATCCGTACGCCCTGACTGACCTGGCTGGCGCCAAGGCGGCCGGCCTGTCCGTGGTCGCTTACGCGTTCGCCATCCCGAACGGGAACGGCAGCAGCAACAGCCCGGTCACCCAGGCCAACTACCTGCTGCAGGACCTGGGCAGCTACGCCAGCACCGTGCCGATCATGCTGGACATCGAGTACAACCCGTACTCCGGTGGCCAGTGCTACGGGCTCAAGGGCGCCAATATGGTTTCCTGGGTCTCGGCGTTCGACGCGCAGATCCAGGCCAAGACCGGCCGCATGCCCATCATCTACACGCCCCCGGCCTGGTGGGACTACTGCACCGGAAACAGCACCGGGTTCGGCCGGGACCCGCTGTGGGTGCCGTCCATCACGACCGGAAGCCCGGTCCTGCCCACTGGCTGGCCGAATTGGGCGGTCTGGCAGTATTCCGGCACCGGGACCGTGGCCGGCATCAGCGGTGCGGCCACCGACCTGGACCAGGCCAGCGCCACCTTCCTTGGGCTGCTCAACCCGGGCACCCAGGACCAGGCCGCCGGGTCGCCCGCCGGCCTGCAGTTGCGGCAGGCCATCCCTACTCCAGGCCAGACCGTCAGCTACACCGCGACCGGCCTGCCGCCCGGAGTGACGCTCACCCCGTCCGGGAACCTCACCGGCTGGCTCACCCGGGCCGGCAGTTACCCGGTGCAGGTCAGCGCGTCAGATCCGGCCGGGGCCAGTCAGTCGCTGTCGTTCACCTGGACTGTCACCGCGGCCACCGGCTCGGGACCGGTCGGCCCGGTGCGCTTCGGAGTGGGCGGCCAGTGCCTCAACGACGTAGGCAACCAGTCGGCCAATGGCACCGCCATCGCGCTGGGGACGTGCAACGGCAGCGCGTCTCAGCAGTGGACCGCGGCCACCGACCGGACCCTGCGCAGTCACGGCAAGTGCCTGTCGGTATCCGGGTCGGCCAAGACGAGCGGGGCCAAGGAAGTGCTCGAACCGTGCGCGGGCTACGCCAGCCAGCAGTGGACCGTCAGCACGGGCGGGCATCTGGTCAACGGCACCGCCGGGCTGTGCCTGAGCGGCTCGGCCACCGGCACCAGCGGCAGCCGGGTCTGGATCGGCGCGTGCGCCACCGGGGCCAGCCGGGCCTGGACGCCGCCGGCCGCGCCGCTGCGCTCCCAGCTCCCTGGCCAGTGCGCGGCCAGCTCCAGCTCCACTCAGGCCGGTGGTGCGGTGGCGCAGATAGCACCGTGCAGCGGGCTGGCCGCCCAGCAGTGGACGGCCCAGCCGGACGGGACCGTCCAGCAGGCCGGCCAGTGCCTCGAGGTGGCCGGGGCAGCCACCGCCAGCGGCACCGGCGTGGACGTGGCCACCTGCACCGGCGGCCCGGGCCAGCAGTGGGACATCAACCCGGTGGGAGCCGGCCAGCAGCTCGAGAACCCGCAGTCCGGGCTGTGCCTGGCCGACCCCGGCGACAGCACGGCCAGTGGGACACAGCTGGTCATCGCGGCCTGCACAGGAGGTGACCCGGGCACTGCGTGGCGGCTACCGTGACGTTGCTCACCGCCGATTGCCCGGCCGGCGCCGTGGCTTGATGGCACCATGAGGTGGTGGCCCTGGACCAGCAAACCGGACAGAACCGGGTGGATGCGACTGCGCGCGCGGTGGTGGAAAGCGCCGCCGATGCCATCGTCGCGTTCAGCACGGATCGCTCGGTGCTGCTGTGGAACCCGGCGGCGGAGCGGATGTTCGGCTGGCCCGCCGCGGAAGTGCTCGGCCTGGAGCCGCCGATCATCCCGGAGGAGCTGCAAGCCGAGCACAACGCGGTGCTGGAACGGGTGCGCAGCGGCGGCCAGATCTCCTTCGCCACCCGGCGGGCCTGCAGTGACGGCACGCTGATCGACCTGCGCATCGACACCAGCGCGCTGACCGGCCGGGACGGCGAGATGCTCGGCTGGGTGAACGTCTGCCACCGGATCGGCGCGGAGGAAGCGGCCCGGTACCAGATCGCCCAGCGGGCCCGGGTGGTGCGCAGGCTGGGCGACGTGGTGGCCGACATGAACGCGCAGCGCGACCTGGAAGCCGTGCTGGACCGGATCGCGGCCAGCCTGCGCGAGCTGACCGGCGCCGACGCGGGCGGCTTCGTGCTCATCGAGGAAGACAAGCTCCGTCTGGTCAGCATGGATGGGCTGCCCGGCAGCCTGCGCGGGCGCACCGCGGACCTGGAGTCCAGCCTGGTCGGGCAGCTGATGCGATCGGGCCAGACGGTGATGATGACCACCGGGGAGTCAGGCGAGTTCGACGACCTGATCTGGTCCGCGCTGCCCGGCCTGCACACGATCGCGCTCAGCCTGTCGCACGTTGCGGGCCGCCCCTACGGCGGCCTGTACGCGCTGTACAGCGGGCGGAAGGTCGGGCACGTCGAGCTGGAGCTGCTGGAGCTGATGGCCGGGCACGCCAGCGTGGCGCTGGCCAACGCGATGGCGTTCGAGGAGCTGATCCGGCAGCGGGCCCATGAGCGTGCGGTCATCGACGCCAGCGCGGACGGCATCGCGGTGCTGGACAGCACCGGGCTGATCCGGCAGTGGAACCCGGCCGCGCACGACCTGACCGGCCTGTCCGGCCGGGAGGTCACCGGGCGGCCGCCGCCGTTCCCGGTGCCCGAGCCGGGCGGCGGCAAGCTGACCCACCGGCTGCCCAGCGGCCGGTGGCTGGACGTGCTGTGTAACGAGCTGGACGGCCGCGACGAGCGGGTCATCGACTTCCGGGACGTCACCGCGGCCAAGGAGCTGGAGGAGGCCAAGGACCTGTTCCTGGCCACCACCAGCCACGAGCTGCGGACCCCGATCACTGTGGTGCAGGGCTTCGCCAGCACGCTGGCCCGGCGCTGGGACAACCTGGCCGACCCGGAGCGGCGCACCGCGGTGCAGACCATCGCCGACCGGGCCGGCGTGCTCGGCCGCCTGGTCGAGCAGCTGCTGCTCGGCTCGCGCGCCGGGGCCGACCAGCTCAGCGTCACCAACGGGCCGTTCGACCTGGCCGCCCTGCTCCGCGGCACGGTCATGGCGTTCCGGCCGCTGTCCGAGGCGCACACGCTGTCGGCCGACATCCCGGACGGGCTGCCGCCCACCTACGGCGATCCGATGGCCACCGACATCATCGTCGGCCAGCTACTGGAGAACGCGTTCAAGTACTCGCCGAACGGCGGCCCGGTTCACGTGGCCGCCCGGCTGGCCGGGGCGTGGATCGAGGTCAGCGTGGAAGACGAGGGGATCGGCATCGCCTCCGGCGACCACGAGCGGATCTTCGAGCGGTTCGTCCAGGGCGAGACCGGCGACCGGCGCCGGTTCGGCGGCATCGGCCTCGGCCTGTACATCGTCCGCCAGCTGGCCCGGGCCCAGGGCGGCGAGGTGACCGCGTCGTCCAGGCCCGGGCCTGGCGGCACCTGCATGCGGCTGCAGCTCCGCCGGGCCGCGGCCGGGAACTAGCCGGCCTAGTCGGTGGCGGTGGCCGCGGTCGCCGCCAGCTCGCGGAACCGTGGCTCGCCGCCCGAGGCGATCAGGTAGTCGTCCAGAATGCCCGGCACGTCGTCGCCCGCCTTGACGATCTGGCCCTTCTCCAGCCAGATGATCCGGTTACACGTCTCGAAGATCTCGCTGAGCTGGTGGGCGACCAGGAACACAGTGCCCGCCTGCCGGCGCAGCTCGTCGATCCGGTCGTGGCTCTTCCGCTGGAACTCGGCGTCCCCGGTGGCCAGCGCCTCGTCCACCAGCAGGATGTCGTGGCTCTTGGCCGACGCGATGGCAAACCGCAGCCGGGATCCCATGCCGGTGGAGTACGCCTTCATCGGCAGGTTGATGAAGTCACCGACGCCGGAGAACTCCACGATCCGCGGCTTGGCGTCCTTGGCCTCCTGCGGGTTCATGCCCATGGCCAGGCAGCCGAGCACCACGTTCCGCTCGCCGGTCAGGTCGTCCAGCAGCGCCGCGTTCACCCCGAGCAGCGCGCCGTGCCCGTCGGTGTACACCATGCCCTGCTCCGCGGGCAGCAGCCCGGCGATCGCACGCAGCAGGGTGGATTTGCCCGAGCCGTTCCGGCCGATCACGCCGACCGCGTCGCCGCGGTAGGCCACGAACGAGATGCCGCGGATCGCGTGCACCTCGCGGATGGACGGCCGCCGCTGCCGCTTGATCAGCCGGAGCAGCGCCGTGGCCGCGGTGCCCTTGTCCCGGCCACCGCCGTAGACCCGGTACACCACGTGCAGGTCGTCCACCACGACCATGGGGCGATCCTCAGCCACGGCCGTACCTCGCCTCCGCGCGCCAGAAGAACAGGAAGCCGACGACCACCACCACCACCGCCCAGCCGGCCCCCCACAGCCACAGGCTGGGGATGCTCGGCAGCGCACTCGCGTGGCAGTACGCGCTGAATGTTGGGTTCTGGCCGGGGAACACCCGGTACAGCCCGCAGTTGTGCCGGTTGTACGGCAGCGCGCCGGGCAGCGAATTGCGGTACTTGGCCAGCAGCGCCCACCTCACCAGCGTGACGTACACCGCGGCCGGGTTGATCTGCAGCAGGTAGGCGATGGTCGGGTGGTCGTGCAGCTTGCCGTGCAGGGTCAGGGTCAGGGCCTGCAGGCTGAACAGCACGCCCGAGGTGTAGAACCAGGTCCGCACGATGAACGGCAGCAACTGGCTGACGTCGTCGAAGCTGGCCCCCCAGCGGGCCAGGATGAGCCCGCAGCCCACGTTGAAGATGCTCTGCAGGACGAGCACCGGGATGATGAACAGCCAGTACGGGCTGGGCGGCTCGCCGGCGATGACCACGATGATGAACAGCACCGCGAAGGACAGCACGAGCTGCTGCAGCTCGATTAGCACGTAGCCGAGCGGCAGGCAGGCCCGCGGGAAGTACAGCGCCCGGATCAGCGGCAGCGTATCCCTGATCACCTGCGACGAGGTGATGAACGCCCGCTGCGTGAAGTTGAACACGAACACACCGGTGACCAGGAACGAGACGTAGTCCGGGACGCCCCGGTTGGTGCCCAGCAGCAGCCCGAAGATCAGGTAGTACACAGCCGCGTTGAGCAGCGGGGTGAGCACCTGCCAGAGCTGGCCGAGCCGGGCCTCGGTGTACATCGCGATGTTCCGCGCGGTGGCGAAGCCGCTGATGAAGTTGCGCCGCTTCCACAGCTCCTGGGCATAGCTGCGCAGCGGCGGGCGCACCGCGGCCGGCTGGAGCCCATGCTGGAGGGCCAGATCACGCAGTGACCCCGGCGGTACCAGGTGGTTCTCGTCGGAGCGGTCGACAGTGGCGGTGCCGGCGCTGCCGTCCGCGTCCACCCGGCCGCTCAGCCTGCCCGGCGCGCTTAGCCGGCCTCGATTGCTCACGACCGTGAGCCTACGGGGGATCTGTCCCACTCAGCCGGTGAGTTGTATGGGGCAACTGTCACCATGAAAATGTACCATCCGGCCAGTTGTGCGGTACAACTGTTGGGTGAACGTCTCGGCCGAGGACTCCGAACTGGTTGGGCTGCTGACCCAGTTGCTCCGCGTGGTCAGCCCCGAGGGTACCGGACCCGGAAACCCGGCTCCGGGGAACGGCCACGCTGGGGCAGGGCGCGCGCAGGCCGGCCCGCCTGGGCAGGCGGCCGCGCCCGGGGGGCCGCCCGGGCCGGACGAGGCCGGGCCACCGCCGCTGCCGGTGCTGTCCACGTCCGAAGCCCGGGCCCTCATCGAGCTGGTCGCCGCCCGCGGCATCTCCCAGGGCCAGCTCGGCACGCTGCTCGGCCTGGAAAAGAGCACGGTGAGCCGGCTGGCCGCCGGGCTGGAGCGCAAGGGCTGGATCGAGCGCGGCCGGGATGAGACCAACCAGCGCTACATCCGGCTCTATCTCACCCCGGAGGGCAGCCGGGTCGCGGCCCTGGTCTGGCAGGCCTGGCAGTCCCGGCAGGCCCGCATCCTGTCCGGGCTGTCCGGCCGGGAGCGGGAAGGCCTGGCGGCCGGACTGCGCGGGCTGATCCGCGAACTGGCCGTGGAGCGGTCGGCCGGCGACCTGCCACCGGGCTAGCACCGGTTACCGGCCGGCTGGCCGGTACACCCGCACACCGTCGGCCTGGTAGGCGAACCTGAAGCCGGTCAGCCGGAGCGCCCGCAATACCGGCTTGGACTGCTGCCAGACCAGCACCCAGCCCACGTTCATCCGGCGCGCATTGCCCGCCGCCGCGGCGAACTGCGCGGCCGTGGTCCGGTGGTGGCCGCCCTGCGCGTTGAGCAGTACCGCGTAGAACGGGTCGTGCTGGATCCCGGTCAGCGTGCTGGCCGGGATGCGGGAGATGAACGCGTCGCCCAGCGGGTGCTGGTCGGCCGTGGCCAGCACCAGCGCCTCGGCCGGGAAGCCGTCGCCGATCACCGGCAGGCCGCCGCGGATGCCGAACGGCACATCCACCACGATCGACTTGGTGTGCTGCGCGGCGATCGGCCCGTCCAGCCTGGGCAGCGCGGTAGGCATGGTGCCGAGGCCCGGGTTGCCGGGCCAGCCGGCCTCCAGCACGGCCAGGGTCAGCACCGGGAACAAGGCCGCCCTGGCATGCGCCCGCAGCCACTCCACCGCCGCCCCGGCCAGCAGCGCCGCGGGCACCAGGCCCAGCTCGGTGAACCGGTTCGCCTCGCGGAAATCAGCTAGTCCGGGAATCTGCACGAACCAGGTGAACGGCATGATCATCGAGACCCGCACGCCGTGCATGACCGCGGCGAACGGCAGGTAGCCGTGCCGCCCGATCCACAGTTCGGAGCCGAGCGACAGGGCCGCGCAGCCGGCCCACAGCAGGGCCAGCCGGCGCGCGGTCCGGCGCCGCCAGCAGACGGCCGCGCCGAACAGCGCCAGCGCGGTCAGCACCGCGCCCATCGTGACCACGGCCATGCTGTACGGGCCCTGGTAGTAGTACCGGCTGACCGCGGTGAGCCCGTATTCGGCCACCCGTGGCGACGGCGCGAACAGCTGGTTCAGGGCCGCGCCCGAGGCCACGTAGTTCTGCGCGAGCTGCGTGTCCCGGCCGGCCGGGATCTGGCTCACGGTGGCCTGCTGGATCATCACCACGATCTGCGGGCTGGCCACCGCCACCGCGGTCAGCCCGGTCAGCCCGAGCTGCCGCAACTGTGACCAGCGTGGGCGGGAAAGGAGCCAGGGCAGCAGCACCAGCCCGGCCACCATGACGGCCAGCACGGCCGATTCCTGGTCGGTGAGCAGCGCCGCGCCGAGCACGGCGCCCAGCGCCACCGCGGCCCGGGCCCGGCCGCCGCGGCGCAGCCGGACCGCCGCTTCCAGCGCCAGCGGCAGGAACAGCGCGCCCAGGGCCAGGTTCAGCTCGTACCAGCTGCGCCAGGCCAGCACCGGGGACAGCCCGAAGAACGCCCCGGCCGCGATCGCGCCGAACTGGGTGCGCAGCCAGAGCCGGGCGGCCCGGTACATCAGATAGCAGAGCAGCCCGGGACACAGAATGGACAGCAGGTTGTAGCTCGCGCTGGGACCGAACGCCAGCGTGACCGGGACCATCAGCACGCCGGGCAGCGGCATCAGCGTGTGGTACCCGAGACTCGACCCGACCGGCGCGGCCAGGTAGCTGGTGGTCCACGGGCTGGACAGGTGACTGAGCTGGTGCGCCACCCACCAGAAGTCCCAGACGTAGCCGCCTACGTCCCGGGTGTTGGGCAGCCGGCCCCACAGGAAGCTGACCCGGGGCCAGCTGACCGCCAGCCCGGTGATCAGGTAGCAGCCCAGCAGCACCAGCTGGCCGGTGCGCCGCCCGGGCTGCGCCGGGATAGCACGCCGAACCGGGACTGCCCGCCGGGCCGGCCCGGCGGGCAGAGCGGGGGCGGCCGGCCGAACCGGGGCCGCGGGCCGAGCCGGGGCGTCGCCCGCGTGAACCATAGCCACCCCGTTCCGGGTCCGTCATCAATTGCGCCGTACTGACGCATTGATTATGGAAGCCTGCGGAACATCAGGCGGGCAATTCCACTTACAGATCTCGAATGAAGTTCTTACGGATTTATTAGCGGTTCGCGGGCCGGTACACCGAAACCCCATCCATGCGATAGACGAACCGGAAGCCCGTTTGACTTAGATATTGGACAAGCGCGGGATTTTTATACCAGAGCAATACCCAGCCGATGTCCAGCCGCCGCGCACTCCGGCGCCCCGCCGCGATCTGCGCCGGGGTGAGCGGCGTGTAGGAGGCCGGAATCCGGTCAAACAAGGGGAGGTCCGCACCGGGCACGAGCGGTGCCTGGCGGGCCGGTGGCGTGTAATGCTGTGCATGCACGAGGTTCGCGTAGAACGGCTGCCGGTAGATCCCGTTGATGGTGGGCTGGGGCAGCCGGGACACGTAGGCAATAGACCGCGGATGGCCATCGGCGGTGGCCAGTACGAGCGCCTCGGCGGCGAACCGCCCGCCAGCCTCCGGAATGCCGCCGCGCAACCCGAACGGCACGTCGACCACGATGGACCGGGAAGGATCCGCGGCGATCCGGGCGTCCAGCCGGGGCAGCGCGGTGGGCATCGTGCCCACCCGCGGGTTGCCCGAGTAGCCCGACTCCAGCACGCCCAGCGCGACGACCAGGACGATCAGTGGCCGTGCGTGGTAGCGCATCCAGTCCACCGCCGCCCCGGCCAGCAGGGCCGCGGGCACCAGGCCGAGGATGGCCAGCCGGTCCGCCTCCCGGAAGCTGGACAGCCCGGGGATCCGGACGAACCAGGTGTACGGCATGACCGGCGACACCGTGACGCCATTCCAGTCCTGGGTGAACGGGACAAACTGCTTCTTCAGCACCCAGAGCGAGGCGCCCAGGGCCAGCGCGCAGCAGACCACCCAGAGCAGCGCCAGCAGCCAGGCGCTGCGCCGCCGCCAGGCGACGATGAGGCCCAGGACGGCCAGCGCGGTCAGCGTCACGCCGAACATCGGCAGGTTCTCGTTGTTCCGGCTGTGCAGGAACGGCTGGGCCAGCCCGGTCAGCCCGAAGTGCGCCACCCGGGGCGACGGCGCGAACATCCCGGGCAGCCCGATCCCGTACAGCTTGTCCGTCACGGCCAGCAGTGTGGGGTTGATGGCCAGCCCGCCGCGGACCGTCTCCTGGGCCATCGAGATGAGCTGCGGGCTGGCCACTACCGCGGTAACCCCGGCAGCCAGCGCGGCCGGCCACCATCTGGCCCGCATCAACCGCGGCGCGAAGCGCCGACCGGGGGGTTCCGGGGGGTCGTCCCCCCGGG
>DATCUG010000627.1:0-3187 GCA_036567525.1 Streptosporangiaceae bacterium
TCTCCTGGTGCTCGAGTTCTTTGATGAACGCCAGTGCGTGTCCAGCCGTCGGCAGCAGGATGTCGCCGCGTGGCTCGTTCGGCTTGGGCTCGAGCGCGAACCGCAGGCCGTAGCCGTGGTCGAGCACGTAGCCGCCGAGGATGTCGAAGGCCTCTTTGTACCGGTCCAGGGCGGCGCGGACGTCCTTGCTCGCGCCGGACTCGGCGCCCTCCCGGCCGCCCCAGAACACGTAGACCTTCGCGCCCAGCTCGGCGGCCAGGTCCAGGTTGCGCATCACCTTGGCCAGCGCGAACCGGCGCACGTCCCGGTCGCTGGCGGTGAACGCGCCGTCCTTGAACATCGGGTGGCCGAACAGGTTGGTGGTCGCGGTGGTGACGACCAGGCCGGTGTCGGCCAGCGCCTGCCGGAAGTCGCCGATCTTCCGGTCCCGCTCGGTGTCGCTGGCCTCGAACGGGAACACGTCGTTGTCGTGGAAGTTGACCCCGTACGCGCCCAGTTCGGCCAGCTTGCGCACGGCCCGGTCGGCGGGCATCAGCGGGCGGACCGCGCCGCCGAACACGTCGACGCCCTGCCAGCCCACCGTCCAGATGCCGAACGAGAACTTGTCCTCGGGGGTCGGTTCGTACGCCATCAGCTTGGTCCTCTCCCTCATCGTTCCCAGACCGGTGTGTCCCAGCCGGCCGTGTCCCAGTCCGCGGTGGCCCGTTGCAGCCAGGCCAGCCGCTGCCGGACCCCGGGGTCGGGTGCGCCGGCGTACTCCTCGGGCAGGTGCCGCGGCCAGGCCGGGGGCTCGGGCGTGCCGGCCAGCGCCCACGCGGCCTGCCGGGCCGCGCCCAGCGCCACGTACTCGTCCGGCGCGGGCACCAGCACCGGGACGCCGAAGACAGTGGGCGCGATGCGCCGGGCCGCCGCCGACCGGGCCCCGCCGCCGATCAGCAGCACCCGCTGCCGGGACGCGCCCTGCGCGGCGATCAGGTCGGCCGCCTCGGCCAGCGTGCCCAGCACGGCCTCGATGGCGGCCCGGGCCAGGTTGGGCCCGGTCAGGTTCTGGGTGGTGACGCCGCGCAGCACGCCGGTGGCGTCGGGCCGGTTCGGGCTGCGCTCGCCGTCCAGGTAGGGCAGCAGCACCAGGCCGCCCGCGCCCGGCTCGGCCTGCAGCGCCTGCCCGGACAGGCCGTCCAGGTCGGTGCCGATGAGCTTGGCCACCGCGGACAGCACCAGCCCGGCGTTGACGGTGGCGATCAGCGGCAGGTACCGGCCGGTGGCGTCGGCGAAGCCGGCCACCATGCCGGACTCGTCGGCCGCGGGCCGCTCGGTGACCGCGTACGCGGTACCGGACGTGCCGATCGAGGTGACCAGCTCGCCCGGCTGCAGGCTGAGGCCGAGCGCGGCGCCCATGTTGTCCCCGGTCCCCGGGGCCAGCGCCGCGCCGGTGGCGGTTTCGCCGACCACCTCGGCGGGCTTGGCGATCCGCGGCAGCCCGGGCTCGTGGCCCAGCGCGGCCGCCGCCACGTCGGGCAGCCAGCGGCCGCTGGCCGGGGAGAAGTAACCGGTGCCGGACGCGTCGCCGCGGTCGGTGACCGGCTCGGCCGCCGCCCCGGCCGGACCGGCCTGGCTGAGCCGCCAGGTCAGCCAGTCGTGCGGCAGCATGACCCGGGCCACCCGGGCCGCGTTCTCCGGCTCGTGGCTGGCCAGCCAGCGCAGCTTGGTCACGGTGAACGACGCGCTGGGCACGCTGCCGGTGTTCGCGGCCCACCAGGCGGCCCCGCCCAGCTCGGCGATCAGCTCCCGGGCCGCGGCGGCCGACTTCAGGTCGTTCCACAGCATGGCGGGCCGGATGACCTGGCCGTCCTCGTCCACCACGACCATGCCGTGCTGCTGCGCGGCCACCGCGACGGCGTCGGCCCGGTCCAGCAGGCCCTGCCCGGCCTGCTCCAGCGCGGACCACCAGGCGGCCGGGTCGCACTCGGTGCCGGGCGGGTGTGGCGCGCTGCCCCGGGCCAGCACCGTGCCGTCCTCGGCCTGGCACAGCAGCACCTTGGTGGATTGCGTGGACGAATCCACCCCGGCTACCAGCATCCGATACCTCCCGCGACGGTCACGAACCTACTCGCCGGGCCGCGGCCGGCTGGTGCCCGGCCCGCCCGTGCTCGGCCTGCCCGTGGAGTCCCGGATGACCAGCTCGGTGGACAGCTCCACCCGCTGGCTGCGCAGCGGGGTGCCGCTGATCAGGTCGCCGAGCATCTCCGCGGCCACCCGGCCCATGTCGGCCAGCGGCTGGCGGACCGTGGTCAGCGGCGGCGACACCCAGCGCGCGGCGGGCAGGTCGTCGAAGCCGACCACGCTGAGATCCTGCGGCACCCGCCGCCCGCGCTGCCGGGCCGCCTCGTACACGCCCAGCGCCTGCTGATCGCTGCCCGCGAAGATCGCGGTGGGCGGGTCGGCCAGGTCGAGCAGCTCGCCGCCATACCGGAAGCCACCCTCGTGATAGAAGTCGCCGTGCCGCAGCAGCGCCGGGTCGATGGGCAGCCCGGCCTGCTCCAGCGCGGACCGGTAGCCGTCGGCCCGGGCCCGGCTGCAGATGTAGTCGGGCGGCCCGGTGATCGCGCCGATCCGGCGGTGCCCGGCGCTGATCAGGTGCTCGGTGGCGGCGATGCCGCCGGCCCAGTTGGTCGCGCCCACGCTGGGCAGCGCCGGGTCGGGCAGGTTCACCGGGTCCACCACCACCAGCGGGATGCCGTCGGCGCGCAGCTGGGCCAGCTGCCCGGCGGACAGCTCGGACGTGACCAGGATGACGCCCTCGGTGTCGTGGCTGGCCAGCGCGCTGGTCCAGCTGGCCGGGCGGGCGCTGCCGTGGCGCACCGCGGACACCGCGGCGGCCATGCCGTGGGCGGCGCACCAGTCCTCCACGCCGCGCAGGATCTCCACCGCCCACGGGCTGTCCAGGCCGTTGAAGATCAGGTCGATCAGGCCGGCCCGGCGGCCGCGGCGCGGCCCGGGACGCTGATAGTTGAGCTCGCCGAGCAGGCGTTCCACCCGGGCCCGGGTGCCCGGGGCCACGTCCGGGCGCCCGTTGACCACTTTCGACACGGTGGGCAGTGAGACGCCGGCCTCGGCGGCCACCGCGGCCAGCGTGGGCCGCCGCCGGGGGCCGGTGCCGCGCGGGCCGTCTCCGGGCGCGCCGTCA
>DATCUG010000628.1:0-15337 GCA_036567525.1 Streptosporangiaceae bacterium
GGCAGCTCGGGGGCGTCGGCGGGATGCGCCACCGTGCCGGCCCCGGTCGCCGCCTGCACCTCGGGCAGCGCCTGCCAGTGGTCCCAGTGCTGGTGCGTGGTGATGATCGTGCGCAGCGGGCGGTCGCCGATCAGGGCCAGCAACCGGTCCGGCTCGTTAGCCGCGTCGATGAGCACGGCGTCGCCGGTCTCGGTGCAGGTGAGCAGATAGGCATTGTTGTCCATCGGGCCGACGGACAGCTTGCTCACGGTCAGGCCGGGCAGTTCCCGGGTGTCCGGCGGGCCGCCGGCCGTCACGTTCCCGGTGTAGGCCACCAGTGTCTCCTTGGGGTCTCTGGTTTGGGTCTGGGTTGGGCGGGAGTGCGCTGGCTGCGGGCTAGCCCCACGGCGGCGGCACCGGCACGGCGGCCGCGCCGGTGACCCGCAGCCCGGTGCCGTCGGACCGGCCGGACAGCCAGGCCAGCAGCCGTCCCGGCGGGCCGTGCACGGCCCGCTCCGGCGGGTCCTGGCCGGCCGGGCCGACCAGGAAGCTGTCCGGCCAGCCGTCCGGGACCAGGCGGCAGGCGGTCATGTCCGGGCGGCCCGCGAACGAGCCGGCCACCCGGGGCAGCGCGTCGGCGATGAACGCGGCCGGCCACTCGTCCGGCTGGTAGCCGGTGCCCAGGTCGACGTGATGGAACTCCAGCTCGGACAGGCGCGCGCGGAGGATCTCCCGGGCCGGGAACGGCTGGCCGCGCCGTTCCACCTGGGCCGCCCAGGCCGCCTTGGGCAGCCCGGCCGCGACCGCCGCGAACCGGGCGGCGGCGTCCCGCAGGTCCGCGGTGAGTTCCGCGGCGCTGCGCTTCGCACCGGCCTCGATTGCCTCGGCCCGGGCCGCCTCGCTCGGGTACATGGGCGTCCTGGTGCCGGTGCGTGCCCAGTGCATGAGGTTGCCGAGGCCGTCCGCGTTGCGGGCCAGGTGGGTGAGTACGTGCCCGCGGGTCCAGCCGGGCAGCCGGGACGGCGCGGCCACCGCCGCGTCGGTCAGCTGGCTGGCGCTGCTCAGCAGGCGGCCGGTCGCTTCCTGGATCCCCGCCAGCCGCTGGGCGGTTTCGCTGTCCACGGGCCTCCTTTTGACTGGGTTCGGGGCCATCCTCTCCCACGGGATGGCACCCTGGAAGAACCGGGGGCCGCCGGTGGTTTGAGGGACAGCTGGGCGTGGGGCACAGGGTGGGTGGACGGAGCGATCGGGAAGCCTGGCGGCGGGTTCGGTGTTTTGTCAGTGGCCCCGAATAGCATGTCGTGTCTTTGGCCGACCAGGGGCTCACCCCTCATGATCCGGAGAACTGAACGCAGTGGCTGATCGTCTCGTCGTCCGCGGCGCACGCGAGCACAACCTCAAGGACGTGTCGCTGGATCTGCCGCGGGATTCCATGATCGTTTTTACCGGGCTGTCCGGATCGGGGAAGTCGAGCCTGGCCTTTGACACCATCTTCGCCGAGGGCCAGCGGCGGTACGTCGAATCGCTGTCCGCGTACGCCCGGCAGTTCCTGGGCCAGATGGACAAGCCCGACGTGGACTTCATCGACGGGCTGTCGCCGGCCGTGTCCATCGACCAGAAGGCGGCCAGCCGCAACCCGCGGTCCACCGTGGGCACGATCACCGAGGTCTACGACTACCTCCGGCTGCTGTATGCGCGGGTGGGCAAGCCGCACTGCCCGGTCTGTGGTCGGCCGATCGCCCGGCAGACCCCGCAGCAGATCGTGGACCGGGTGCTCGAACTGGACGAGGGGGCCCGGTTCCAGGTGCTGGCGCCGGTCATCCGCGGGCGCAAGGGGGAGTACACCGAACTGCTGCGCGAGCTGCAGGTCAAGGGTTACTCGCGGGCCCGGGTGGACGGCACGGTGATCCGGCTGGACAGCGTGGGTGACGGCCCGGGCCAGCTGCCGGCGCTGAAGAAGTATGAGAAGCACACCATCGAGGTGGTGGTGGACCGGCTGGCCGTCAAGGCGGACGCCCGGCGGCGGCTGACCGACTCGGTGGAGACCGCGCTGGCGCTGTCCGGCGGGGTGGTGCTGCTCGACTTCGTGGACCTGCCCGAGGACGACCCGCACCGGGAGCGGATGTACTCCGAGCACCTGGCCTGCCTGTATGACGACCTGTCCTTCGAGGAGCTGGAGCCGCGGTCGTTCTCGTTCAACTCCCCGTGGGGCGCCTGCCCGGACTGTACCGGGCTGGGCACCCGGATGGAGGTAGACCCGGAACTGGTCGTGGCCGACCCGGACAAGACACTGGCCGAGGGCGCGATCGGGCCGTGGAGCGGTGGCCATGTCAGCGACTACTTCCTCCGGCTGATCGAGGCGCTCGGCGCGGCCATGGGGTTCAGTATCGACACGCCCTGGCACCGGCTGCCGGCCGCGGCCCGCAAGGCGCTGCTCGACGGGTACGGCAAGCAGGTGCACGTCCGGTACAAGAACCGGTACGGCCGGGAGCGGTCCTACTACACCTCGTTCGAGGGCGCGATCCCGTACATCGAGCGGCGGCACTCCGAGGCCGAGTCCGACTCCAGCCGGGAGCGGTTCGCCGGGTACATGCGCGAGGTGCCGTGCCCGTCCTGCCACGGGTCCCGGCTCAAGCCGATCGCGCTGGCCGTCACCGTGGACGGCCGGTCCATCGGGGACCTGTGCGCGCTGCCCATCGGCGAGCTGGCCAAGCGGCTGCTCGGCCTGGAGCTGTCCGGCCGGGACATGCAGATCGCCGGGCGGATCCTCAAGGAGGTCAACGCCCGGCTCGGCTTCCTGCTCGACGTGGGCCTGGACTACCTGTCGCTGGACCGGGCGTCGGCCACGCTGGCCGGCGGTGAGGCGCAGCGGATCCGGCTGGCCACCCAGATCGGTTCTGGCCTGGTCGGCGTGCTGTACGTGCTGGACGAGCCGTCCATCGGGCTGCACCAGCGGGACAACCACCGGCTGCTGGACACCCTGGTCCGGCTGCGCGACCTGGGCAACACGCTGATCGTGGTGGAACACGACGAGGACACCATCCGGGCCGCGGACTGGGTGGTGGACATCGGCCCGGGCGCGGGCGAGCACGGCGGCAACATCGTGGTGTCCGGCCCGGTGGCCGAGCTGATGGCCAGCCAGGAGTCGCTGACCGGGGCGTACCTGACCGGGCGGATGGGCATCCCGGTGCCGGCCACCCGCCGCAGGCGGTCCAGGTCCCGCGAAGTGGTGGTCAAGGGGGCCACCGAGCACAACCTCAAGAACGTGGACGTGGCGTTCCCGCTGGGCTGCCTGATCGCGGTCACCGGGGTATCCGGGTCAGGGAAGTCCACCCTGGTCAACGACATCCTGTACCAGTCGCTGGCCCGGGAACTGCACGGCGCGCGCACCGTGCCGGGCAAGCACATCCGGGTCACCGGGATGAACAACCTGGACAAGGTGGTGCATGTGGACCAGGGCCCGATCGGGCGCACCCCGCGGTCCAACCCGGCCACCTACACCGGGGTGTTCGACCACATCCGGAAGCTGTTCGCGGCCACCACCGAGGCCAAGGTGCGCGGCTACCAGCCCGGCCGGTTCTCGTTCAATGTCAAGGGTGGCCGCTGTGAGGCGTGCGCCGGCGACGGCACCATCAAGATCGAGATGCAGTTCCTGCCCGACGTGTACGTGCCGTGCGAGGTGTGCCACGGCGCCCGGTACAACACCGACACGCTGTCCGTGCACTACAAGGGCAAGACCATCGCCGAGGTGCTGGACATGCCGATCGAGGAGGCGTCGGAGTTCTTCGCGGCCATCCCGGCTATCCACCGGCACCTGAAGACCCTGGTCGACGTGGGCCTGGGCTATGTCCGGCTGGGCCAGCCGGCGCCGACGCTGTCCGGCGGTGAGGCGCAGCGGGTCAAGCTGGCCTCGGAACTGCAGCGCCGGTCGACCGGGCGGACCATCTACGTGCTGGACGAGCCGACCACCGGGCTGCACTTCGAGGACATCCGCAAGCTGCTCGGCGTGCTCGGCCGGCTGGTGGACGGCGGCAACACGGTCATCGTCATCGAGCACAACCTGGATGTGATCAAGACGGCCGACTGGGTCATCGACCTCGGCCCGGACGGCGGGTCCCGGGGCGGTGAGGTGATCGCCACCGGCACCCCGGAGGAGATAGCCCAGGTGGACGAGAGCTACACCGGCCAGTTCCTGAAGAAGCTGCTGAACGTCTAGACCGCCGCCGGGCGCCCCCGTACTGAGCAGCTACGATGGCGCGGCGTGGAGATCAACACGGCGGAGGGGACGGCGCTGGCCGAGGTAACCCGCCCGGCGGAAGACGGGGCGGGGCACGCTTTCCTGCTGGTGCTCACGCATGGCTCGGGAGGCCGGGTGGCCACGCCGGACGTGCTCGCCGTCCAGGCCGCCGGGCTGCGGCTCGGCGCGGTGGCCGCCCTGGTCACCCAGCCGTACCGGGTCAAAGGGCAGCGGGCACCAGGCAACGCGCACCGGCAGGACGCGGCCTGGGCCGAGGTGATCGGCGTGCTCCGCGGCAGCATCGGAGCCGGCCTGCCGCTGATCCAGGGCGGGCGGAGCAACGGGGCCCGGGTCGCCTGCCGGACCGCGCAGGCGGTCGGCGCCCGCGGGGTGATCGCGCTGGCCTTCCCGCTGCACCCACTGGGCCGCCCGGAGCGCTCCCGGGCCGCCGAGCTGGCCATGGCCGGCCCTGACGTGCTGGTGATCAATGGCCGGAACGACCCGTTCGGCGTCCCGCGGCGGGCGGCCGGGCGGCGGCTGGTGGTGCTGGACGGGGAGACGCACGCGCTGTCCCGGCATCCAGACGCGGTCGGCCGGGCGGCCGGATCGTGGCTGCGGAAGCTGCTCGGCCGACTCAGCGGCTAACTGAGCGGCTGACTGAGCGGCTGACTGAGCGGCAGCGAGCTAGCGGGCTGAACCGGCGGGCTGAACCCGCGGGGTGCGCCGCCGCTGCCAGGCCAGCAGGCCGCCCGCGACCGTGCCGGCCAGCAGCGCGGTGGCGTGGCCGACCGCGGCCACCTGCAGTGTGCTCAGCCCGGCGAAGATATGCCCGGCGAAGACCAGGATGGCCAGGTCGGCCGCAGCCGCCACCCGGGCCCACCAGGACCCGTAGAGCAGCGCCACCATGATCGCGGCCACCACGACGTAGGACGGGCCCACGTCCAGGATGCGGTTGTCGCTGACCGGCAGCAGCCCGTGCCGCACCCGGTAGGCCACGATGCCTTCGCTGACCAGCGTGCCGAGCACATGGCCGGTCACCAGGACCACGGCGGTGCGCCAGTTCCCGAGCGCCCGGTTGGCGCCGAACAGGGCCAGCGCGATCAGCAGCGGCCAGGCGTACCAGTTGTCGCTGGTGACGAACGCCGACAGCAGCAGGCAGCCGGCCGGATGGTGGTGCAGGTTGACCACGTCGGTGCTGGCCCACCACAGCACGGCGTGCCGCCCGGGCCCGGGCAGCGCGGCGTAAACCAGCCCGGCGAGCAGGAAACAGCCCAGGTACACCCAGGCGACCGCATACCGGCTGAACAGCGCGCGGGCGCGGATTCCGGTCACCCGACCACGGTATGGGGCGCCCGGCCCAGCCCGGTGTCCAGGCGCAGTGATCTGGGCCCGGGTCTTGGCACAGGGCAGCCACGGCCCGGGTGGGCCAGCTAGCGGGGGGCTGGGCTCCGGCGCGGGAGGTGCGGGGCTGGGGTCGCGCCACTGAGCCGAGGGTGTGCGGCACCTGCGGGGGAAGGTGCCGTCCGGCGCTGGCTAGGCGGCGGGCTCGGCGGGTGCCGGCGCCACGCTGGCCGGGCGTCCGGCCGCCGGGGTGATATGGGTGTTTGCGCTCACATCTGTGGGCCGATGGGGAGCAATGGTGTCCCCGCCAGGAAGGAGTTCCCCCGTGTCTTCGAACACGACGATGCCGTTGCAGAGCAGGCTCCAGCCCTGCTCGGGATGGCTGACTACGGTCCTGGCTGCCTCACGGTCCAGCGCTCGCGCATCTGGACACAGTGGCGTGTGCGGGCACATTCTGTGCCTCCTGGTCAGTGTCTGGCTGTGGTGCTGATCACATGTTAGTGTGCCGGCCGAGCACAGCGCGCGACATAGTCCGTTGTGACGATTTATTGAGTCACTCTTTGTTACTAGTAGCCAATAACCAGACGGGACTAGACCGAAGCGACACGCCGGCAGCGCGGAAAACAATCAGGCGGCTGGCTGTTGCGGCAGGTTGGGGATGCCGGTCAGCCGGTGGCTCTCCCGCAGCGTGAGCAGCCGCTCGGCCTCCATCGACCAGGCCCGGACCGGCGAGGTGGCCTTGGCCTTGCGCCGGTAAATGCGGTCCTCGTAGCCGCGCGGCCCGATGGCTACCCGCTCGGCCGCGTACGCCGACCGCATCGCCTGGGTCAGCGCCGCGTCCAGCGCCTTGGCCAGCCGGTGCTGCTCCGGCAGCGGCACGCCAGCCGCCTGCCCGTCGCGCAGCCGCTGCTCGGCGGCCCGGGCCTCCTCGAGCAGCTCGTCGAACCGGGCGGCCAGCGCCTCATCGACGGCCAGCATCTGCTCAGCCTCGGCGCTGACCGGCTTGCGTCTCGCGATCACGTTGTGCTCCTGCCTCACCCGCTCGCTGGGGCCCGCCGCCACCGGACCGGGCCACGGCAACAGAGCCTAGCGGATGGCCGGCCGCGGCCCGGATCCGCTCCGGCCTGGTCGGGTCAGCAGCTCCGGCCTGGTGGGGTCAGCAGCTCCGGCCTGGTGGGATCAGCAGCTCCGGCCCTGGGCTCAGCGGGCGAAGTAGTGCCAGCCCAGCCACCACCAGCCGAGCAGGACGAGGGCCCGGCCAGCCCGGGACCGCATCAGGTAGCCGAGCCACTGGCCAGCCGTGGGGATGCGGGTGCTGCCACGGCGGGCCATGAACTCCAGGGTGAACATGGCCGAGATCGCCGCGGCGAAGCCGACGATGGTGATGGTGCGGGTGATCACCGGCCGGTCACCGCCGGACCAGCGCCCAGCCGGCCAGCAGCCAGACCAGGAACGCCGCGCCGCGCACCGGGTGCGGCTGGATCAGCGGGTCGATGAGCGCGGTCAGTGACGGATGCCAGGACAGTGAGCTGTCCCGGAACGCGGACGCCTCCCACTCCAGCAGCGCCGCGACGCAGATGGCCCAGTAGGAGAAGCCGCTCAGGTCGATGCCTTCCGGGGCCGGGATGCGCTCAGCTGGCCGGCCGTAGGCGATCAGCCCGAGGGCGGCGCCAGGGATCAGCACGCCCACCAGGGCCCGGCCGCTGAACGGCGGCAGGCCCGAGGCAACCCAGGCGTAGCCCGCCAGCCCGAGCACGGCCAGCGTGCCGAGCGCCGGCCGCGGGCTGCCGCCGGGCCAGCGGCCCGCCACCGGCTGGGCGGCCTGCTGGCCCGGCTCGCGTGTTTCTTCGGCTGTCATATCCGCACAAATCCTCCGCTGGGAGGATCTCATCACACCGCTGACCAGGCAATCGCAACGCGTGACCTGGTGCTAAGCCAGGCTGTCCCGCCAGTCCGCGTGCAGCGCGGAGTACGCGCCGTCACCCGCCATCAGCCGGTCTGGTGACCCGTCCTCGACGATCCGCCCCGCGCTGAGCACCAGCACCCGGTCCGCGATCTCCACGGTGGACAGCCGGTGCGCGATGATCATCGCGGTGCGGCCGGCCAGGATGGTGCGCAGCGCCGCCTGCACGGTCCGCTCGCTCGGGATGTCCAGCAGCGAGGTGGCCTCGTCCAGCACCAGGACGGCGGGCGAGGCCAGGAAGACGCGGGCGAACGAGATGAGCTGCCGCTGCCCGGCGGACAGCCGGCCGCCCCGCTTCCCGACATCCGCGTCGAAGCCGCCGGGCAGCCCGGCGATGAACTCGCCCGCCCCCACCGCGCGGGCCGCCGCCTCGATGTCGGCCCGGCTGGCGCCCGGCCGGCCCAGCTCGATATTGTCCGCCACCGACCCGGTGAACACGAAGTTCTCCTGGGTGACCAGGACGACCTCGTGGCGCAGGTCCCGGTCGGCGATGTCCCGCAGGTCCACCCCGTCCAGCAGCACCTGCCCGGCACCGGGATCGTAGAACCGGGCCAGCAGCCGGGCGATGGTGGTCTTGCCCGCGCCGGTCGCGCCGACCAGGGCGACCGTCTGCCCAGCCGGGATGTCCAGGTCCAGGCCGGGCAGCACCAGCGAGTCCCGGTAGCCGAAGCGCACTCCGGCGAACCGCACGCCGCGGCCCGCACCGCGCCGGGCGGGCAGCCGCACCGGCGCGGCCGGCTCGGGGACCGCGGGCGGCTCGTCCAGCACCCCGGAGATCTTCTCCAGCGCGGCCGCCGCGGACTGGAACGAGTTGTAGAACTGCGACAGGTCCTGCAGCGGGTCGAAGAACCGGCCCAGGTAGAGCAGGAACGTGGCCAGCACCCCGACCTTGATGTCGCCGTCCAGCACGCGCAGCCCGCCGTAGCACAGCACCACCCCGGTGGCCACGTTGCCGACCAGCGTGATGCCTGGCGAGTACACCGCCAGCAACCGCGAGGAGCGCCTGCTGGCCGCGGCGTACTGGGCGTTCAGCCCGGCGAAGATCTCCTCGTTGCGGTCCTCGCGGCGGAACGCCTGTACCGCGCGGATGCCGCCGAAGGTCTCCACGAAATGCACGATGACCTGCGCGATCGTTTCCCTGGTCCGGCGGTAGGCGACCGCGGACTCGCGCCGGAACCAGATGGTCAGCCCGGCCAGCGGGCCGAACCCGGCCAGCACCACCAGGGCCAGCGGCCAGTCCAGCAGCAGCATGCCCACCCCGACCAGGACCAGCGAGAACACCGCCGACACCAGGGCATCCAGGCCGTCGTTGAACAGGTCCGAGATCGAGTCGATGTCGGACACCTGCCGGGAGATCACCCGGCCCGAGGTGTAGTGCTCGTGGAACGCCACCGGCAGCCGCTGGAAGTGGGCGAACAGCCGCCGCCTCAGCTCGATGACGACAGTCTCGCCGATCCGGCCCATCTCGAAGATGAACGCCCGGGTGGTGACCGCCTGGAGCAGCACCGCGGCCACGAACCCGGCCACCGACATCGCCAGCGGCCCGAGGTGCCCGCCGTGCAGCAGCGGCGGGATGCCCCGGTCGATGGCCACCCCGACCAGCCACGGGCCGGCCAGCGCGGCCAGGTTGGCGGCCACGATGAGCAGCAGCGTGCCGAGCACCCGGGCCCGCTGCGGCCGGAGCAGGCTGACCAGCAGCCGCCGGGCCCGGGTCCGCAGCACCGCGGCCAGCCCGGCCGTCATCTGCTCGGCCTCTTCGGCGGCTATCCCGCGCCAGGCGCCGGCCGTGCTGGTCACGACGCCTCCTGTTCGCCGGGTTCCGGTTCCTCGGCCGAGCCCGGGCCAGCGCCCGAGCCGCTCATCAGGTCCCGGTAGCGGGGCTGGGTGGCCAGCAGGTGGGCGTGCGTCCCGGTCGCCGTGATCACCCCGTCGCGGAGCAGCGCGACCCGGTCGGCCAGCGTGACCGTGGACGGCCGGTGCGCGACCACCAGCGCGGTCGTCTCGGCCAGCAGCCCGCGCAGCGCCTCGGTCACCCGGGCCTCGGTGTGCACGTCGAGCGCGGACAGCGGGTCGTCCAGGATGAGCAGCGACGGCCGGGCCAGGATGGCCCGGGCCAGCGCCACCCGCTGCCGCTGCCCGCCGGACAGCGCCATCCCCTGCTCGCCGATCCGGGTGTCCAGCCCCCAGGGCAGGTCGTGCACGAAGCCGGCCTGGGCCATGTCCAGCGCGGCCTCGATGGCCGACTGATCGGCGTCCGGGACCCCGTAGCTGACGTTCTCCCGCACGCTGGCCGAGAACAGGGTCGGGTCCTCGAACGCGCAGCCGACCCGGGCGCGCAGCTCGGCCAGCGGCAGCCGCCGGACGTCGGTGCCGTCGAGCAGCACCGCGCCCGAGGTCACGTCGGCCAGCCGGGGCACCAGCTGCAGCAGGGTCGTCTTGCCCGCCCCGGTCGCGCCGACCAGCACCATGGTCTGGCCCGGCTCCACGGTCAGTGACACGCCGCGCAGTAAGGCGTGCTCCGCCCCCGGGTACCGGAAACCCACCCGGTCGAACACGAGCCGGGCCGGGCGGCCGCGTGGCGCGGTGATCCGGGCCCGGCCGCTGCGCCGGGTAGGGCTGGTAATAGGCCGGGTAGGGCTGGTAATAGAAGGTCGAGTGTCGAGGATCTCGTAGATGCGCTGCGCGGCAGTGGCCGCCTCCTGGCCGCCGGCCAGGATGTAGCCCATCGACTCGATCGGCCAGACCAGCATCATGGTCAGCGTGATGAACGCGACCAGCCCGCCCAGGGTCAGCTCGTGCCGGCCGACGGCGATCGCGCCGAGCAATAGCAGCACGCCGATCATGGCGTTCGGGATGAGGTCAAGCCCGGCCCAGAACGTGCTGCGCAGCCGCGCCTTGGCCAGTTCGGTGCCGAACACCTCGGTCGCCTGCCCGGCGTGCTGGGTGGCCGCCTCCCGGCCGCGGCCGAGCGCCTTGAGCACGCGGATCCCGGTGGCCGCCTCCTCCACGTAGGTGGCCAGGTCACCCTGCTGGTCCTGGGAGCGGCGGGACAGCACCCGGTAGCGCCGCTGGAACCTGGTGCTGGCCCACACGACCGGCAGGAACACCGTCCCGGTGAACAGGCCGAGCCACCAGTTCAGCCGGATCAGCAGCCCGACCACGGCCAGGAACGTGATCGTGTTGGTGATCAGGAAGACGGTGCCGAAGCCGGCGAACCGGCGGATCGCGGACAGGTCGGTGGTGGCGCGGGACAGCAGCTGGCCGGACTGCCACTCGTCGTGGAACGCCGGCGGCAGCCGCTGCAGGTGCGCGTAGATGTCGGCCCGGATGGCCTGGTCCAGCCCGGCGCCCGCGTTGGCCTGCACCCAGCGGCGGAGGAAGTTGAGCAGCGCCTGCAGGGCGCCGAGCCCGACCGCGGCCGCGCCGATCGGCAGCAGCAGGTCGCGGCGGCCGTGGCTGATCGCCCCGTCGATCATCGACTTGGTCAGCAGCGGGATGGCGATCTCGCTGAGCACCGCGACGATCGCGGCGGCCACCATGAACGCCAGTTGCCAGCGGTACGGGCGCAGGTAGCTGCGGGCCCGCCAGAGCGCGGCGAGGGGGGTGCCGCTGGTGCCGCCATCCCCGGTCCGGGCAGCCGGAAGCGAGCCGGGTTGCTGAGGGGGCATTATTCGGACGCTAGCTCGGTGCCGCGGCTATGTCACCTGAATTTTCCCTGGCTGGCGGGCTGCGCCCGGGCGGCCGGACGTACCGCAAGGTGGGCAGACCAGCCGGTAGCGGGATGAGCGCTGAAGTAACGGGAGTGTCACCCCATCGCCTCTCTCCGGCGGGCGGGTAGCGGCAGCACCTCAACTCTGGCACGCTGGCTAGCCCGGGGGACTCGCGCGCCGGTTTCCGGGGGGCCGGCAGGGAGGGACCGTGGAGGGCACGGATTCTGGGGGCAGGCCACTCACATCGAGTTGGCCGCCTGGCCCTGCGCTCGCCAATTACCACGACGGCGTGACCGTGATATGCGAGATCTCGGCCCTGTTCAGCGACGCCGACTGGGCCGCGCCGTCGCCGTGCCCGGAATGGCGGGTGACCGATCTGGCTGGCCATCTGCGCTGCGTCGCCGACGACTTCCATGAGTACCTGGACGACGCGCCGGCCAGCCGGCTGGCCCGGCTGATGGCCACCGGCGCGCACCCGGGCACGCTGGCCCGCAAGCTGGCCCGGCAGAACGCCGCCGAACTGGCCGCGCTGCCGGACGCGTCCGGGCCGGAGCACATCGCCGCGTTCGCCAGTTCGGCCCGGTCCTACGCGCAGCGGCTGCTGCCCATCTGGGATCTGCCGCATCACCAGTACCGGGACACGCTGGTCACGGTGGGCGGGATGGCCGGGGCCGCCTGCGCCGAGTGGCACCTGCACGCCTGGGACCTGGCCCGGGCGCAGGGCAAGGACTACCGGCCGGCCAATCCGGACATCCTGCTCAGGGGCTGGCTGGCCGGGAAGCCGCACCTGCCGCTGCCCGGCCCGGGGGTGCCGGTGCCGGTCGGCGGGACGGCGGCGGCCGGCGGGACGGCGGCAGCGCATCGCGGAGACGGCCTGCCCGGGCCCGGGCGGCCGGCCGGCCCTGGCCCGGTGCTGGCGGCTGGGCCTGGGGCAGCGGGGACCGTGGATCCGTGGCATGCGATGCTGCGTGCGTCGGGCCGGATCACGCCCGGCGGCAGTCCCGCGGACCCGGGGCTGTTCTCCTGAGCGGGAAGGAACGCGTCCCGATGTCGTATGACGTGGCTGCCGTGCGCGCTGGTTACCCGGCCCTGGCCGACGGCTTCGCCTACCTGGACGGCGCGGCGGGCACTCAGGTCCCGGCGGCCGTGCTGGATGCGATCGGGGCCGCGTACCGGTCCGGCCTGGGCAACGCGGGCGGCCGCTTCCCGGCCAGCCAGCGGTCCACCGCGCTGACCGCCGGGTGCCGCCAGGCCGTCGCCGACCTGACCGGCGGCGACCCGGCCGGGGTCATCCTCGGGCCGAACATGACCACGCTCACCTACCGGCTGGCCGGCACGCTGGCCCGGGACTGGCGGCCAGGCGACGAGGTCGTGGTGTCCCGGCTGGACCACGACGCCAACGTGCGGCCGTGGGTGCAGGCCGCGGAGCGGGCCGGGGCCACGGTGCGCTGGGCTGAGGTGGACACGTCCACCGGGGAACTGCCGGCCGCCCAGTACGCCACGCTGCTGTCGGAACGGACCCGGCTGGTCGCGGTGACCGCGGCCAGCAACGTGCTCGGCACCCGGCCGGACCTGCCCGCGATCACCGCCGCGGCCCGGGCGGCCGGCGCGCTCAGCTACGTGGACGGGGTGCATGCCACGCCGCATGTGCCAGTCGATGTGGCCGCGCTGGGCGCGGATTTCTACGCGACCAGCGCGTACAAGTGGTCCGGGCCGCACGTCGGCGCGGTCATCGCCGACCCGGCGCTGCTCGGGACGCTGCGCCCGGACAAGCTGATTCCGTCGCCGGACACGGTGCCGGACCGGTTCGAGCAGGGCACGCCGCCGTTCGCCGACCTGGCCGGGGTGACCGCGGCCGTGGATCACCTGGCTCAGCTGGGTAACCCCGGACCGGGCAGCCGCCGGGAGCGGCTGCTCGCCTCGATGGCCGCGGTGGAAGCGTACGAGCAGGAACTGTTCGCGGTGCTGCTGGACGGCCTGGCCGGGATGAGCCAGGTGACCACGTACGGCAAGGCGGCCAGCCGGGCCCCGACGGCGTACTTCACCGTAGCCGGGCACACCCCGGACCAGGTCGCCCAGTTCCTGGCCGGCCGCCGGGTGAACGTGTGGGCCGGGCACAACTACGCCTGGGAGGTGACCGGCGTGCTTGGCCTGCGCGACCAGGGCGGCGCGGTGCGGGCCGGCCTGGTGCACTACAACGACCGGTCCGAGGTGGACCGGCTGCTGGCCGCGCTGGCTGAGCTAACCGGCTGAGCTAGCTGGCTGAGCTAGCTGGCTGAGCTGGCTGTTCGGCCGGCCGGGCGGGCGGCCGTGGCGTCGGCGAAGGCATAGCGGTAGAACCGGGTCTCCCGGGCCTGGAAGCCGACCCGCTCGTACAGCCGGCCGGCTGCCTCCCGGGACGGCCGCGAGGTCAGGTCCACCGTGCGGGCTCCGGCCGCCTCGGCCAGCCGCAGCGCGGCCGTGGTCAGCGCCTCGCCGACGCCCTGGCCGCGGGCGGCCTCATCGACGACGACATCCTCGATCCAGGCCCGCAGCCCGGTCGGGATCGGGAACATGACCAGGGAAAGCGTGCCAACCATCCGGCCGCCGGCCCGGGCGATGAGCACCGTGGTGGCGTCCGAGCCGACCAGGCGGTCCAGTGCGGCCCGGTCGAGGGGCGGTGCGCTGCGGGACAGCTGGGGCAGCAGCCGGCCGAACGTCTCAACTACCTCATCGGTCACTTCACGTAGCTCTTCGACGCTTACAGTCACCCCGCGACCCTACCGTGTGCCTGGAGGCGGGTTAAGCGCCCCGGAGGCGCAACGACATAATCGGCAGGACAGATGAGTGTCCTGACCCAGCTGTCTGTCTCTTCACCAGTGTCCTACCTGGTGGCCTTTCTGGTGCCGGCGCTGGATGCGGTGCTGCCGGTGCTGCCCAGCGAGACGGTGGTGATCGCGCTGGGGGTGGCTACCGCGGGGCGGGCCGACCCGCGGATCGCGGTGCTGGTCGCGCTGGCGGCCTGCGGCGCGTTCGCCGGCGACAACCTGTGCTACTACCTCGGCCGCCGGTTCGCCCCGTTCGCCGAACGGCGGCTGTTCTCCGGGCCGCGCGGGGCGCGCAGCCGGGCCTGGGCCGATCAGGCGCTGCAGCGGTTCGGCGCCCGGCTGATCGTGGTCTGCCGGTTCATCCCGGGCGGCCGCACCGCGGTGACGTTCACCTGCGGCGTCGTCAGGTACCCGTGGCGCCGGTTCGCGATCGCCACCGTGTGCGCCGGGATCATCTGGGCCTGCTACGCCTTCTTCCTCGGGCGGCTGGGCGGCAAGGCGTTCGAGGACCGGCCGTGGCTGGGCTTCGTGCTCGCGTTCGGCGTGGCCCTGGCGGTCAGCGCCATCGTGGAACTGCTCCGCCGGACCCGGCCCTGGCGGGTGCTAAGCCGGCTGCGCCGATCGGGCTGAGCCGGCCAGCCAGCCGGCGAACGTCTGCGTGCCGCGCAGCCCGGGACCGGTGGGCAGCATCGCCCCATCAGCCATGGCCCGGCCGGCCGCGCCCGGCACCCGCACCCGCAGCACCGGCCGCCGGCTGCCCCGGGCCTGGCGCACCAGCCGGGCCAGGTCGGCCAGCTCGGCCTGCTCCGGCCCGGCGATCTCCGGCACCGTCCGGGTGGGCGGCCCGGCGGCCAGTGCGGCCAGCGCCGCGGCCACCTCGCACGCGGCCACCGGCTGGATCCGCATCCGCGGCAGCAGCAGCACCGGGCCTGGGATCCGGTCCAGCAGCTCCGGGATGAACTGGTGGAACTGGGTGGCCCGCATGATGCTGGCCGGTACTCCGCTGGCCCGCACCAGCGCTTCCTGCGCCACCTTGCCCGCGTTGTACCCGCTGGTCATGCCCGGGCGGCCGATCCCCACGATGGACAGCACCACATGATGCCGAACGCCAGCGCGGCGGCCTGCCGCCAGCAGGTTCCGGGTGCCCGCGGTAAAGAACGCCACCGCTTTCCGGCCGCTCATCGTAGGCGTGTTGGTGACGTCGATGAGCGCTGTGACGCCGTCCAGCGCGGCGTCCAGGCCGTCCCCGGTGATGACGTCGGCGCCGCCGGACCGGGTGAGCACCACCGGCTCGTGCCCG
>DATCUG010000629.1:0-10506 GCA_036567525.1 Streptosporangiaceae bacterium
CACCTCGAGGAACTTCTCCGGGCCCCAGTCCGCGATGAGGAACTTCAGCCGGGCCCGGTGCCGCAGCCGCCGGTAACCGTAGTCCCGGAACACCGACGTGACCCCGGCCCACACCTCGGGCACCTGGCCCGGCTGGACGAACGCGCCGAGCCGCTTGGCGATCATCGGGTTGGTGGACAGCCCGCCGCCGACCCACAAGTCGTAGCCGGGCTCGCCATAGGGGCCGGTGACGCCGACGAACGCGATGTCGTTGATCTCGTGCACGGTGCACTGCGCGGCGCACCCGCTCATCGCCGTCTTGTACTTGCGGGGCAGGTTGGAGAACGCCGGGTCGCCGATCCAGCGTGCTCCGGTCGCCTCGAGCTGCGGGGTGGCGTCGATCACCTCGTGCACGTCGATCCCGGCCACCGGGCAGCCCAGCATCACCCGGGGCGTGTCGCCGCACGCCTCGGTGGTGGACAGGCCGGCCGACTCCAGGGTGTCCCAGATGGCGGGCACGTCCTCGATGCGGATCCAGTGCAGCTGGACGTTCTGCCGGTCGGTGATGTCGGCGGTGCCCCGGGCGTACCGGTCCGAGATATAGGCCACGGCCCGCAGCTGATCGTTGCTGAGCTGGCCGCCGTCGATGCGCACCCGGAGCATGAAGTAGCGGTCGTCGAGCTCCTCCGGCTCCAGGGAGCCGGTCTTCCCGCCGTCGATGCCCGGGCGGCGCTGCGTGTACAGGCCGTACCAGCGGAACCGGCCGCGCAGGTCGGCTGGGTCGATGGAGTCGAAGCCGCGCTTCGAATACACGTCGATGATGCGCTGGCGGACGTTCAGCCCGTCGTCGTTCTTCTTGTTTTCCTCGTTCTTGTTCAGTGGCTCGCGATACCCGAGGGCCCACTGACCCTGGCCTTTACGGCCCTGCCCGCGCAATCGTGGGGCTGGCGGCATCTGGCGCGTCCCTTCTCGGTCCGGGGGCGCGTGCCGCAGCCTGAACAGCCGTCACCGGCTGCACCGGTGGTCCTGCTGGCTCGCGGCACACTGGGGCTGCCGCCAGGCATCAGGCACCGGCCGCGGCACGCACCCGAGATACGGGCGGTGGTTAGCGGCCGTGCCGACAGATTGCGCTGCGCACCCGGAGCAGGTCAACGTGCCTGCGGGCGACGAGGAGGGGATCTGCAGCGCTCACGTATCGAGGATCACACGAGATGGCGCTTACTGTCGAGACAGCTTCGCGTACCGAAGCAAATTTCCGCTTCCGGCCGCTGGTCCACGCCAGGCTGAGAGTGCCCACACAAGCAGGCAACTGGTTAGCTGCGCCGTGTATTCCGGCCACGCCCGGCTCGGCTCCCCGTAACCGCAGTCAGCCCTGCCGCACCCAGCTCAGCGATTCGTGGCCAGGCGGCTGCGGCAGGGCGGACAGGGGGAGATGCTGGCAGTCACACCACGTGCCACCCGGGCACTCGGTGTGCTCCTGCTGACGGCAGTGCAGGCAGACCATCTACCCATTCTGCCCATCTGGATCCGCAGGGATAGGGGCGGCGGGGTGCGCGGGGGGCAGGCGTGATCAGGCGGCGTTGGCGCGGCGCATCCGGCGGCGCCGCTCGGAGGCGCGCTCGTCCTCGTTCAGGCCGCCCCAGGTGCCGTACTTCTCCGGCCGGGAGATGGCGTAGTCCAGGCATTCCGTGCGGACCGGGCAGCTGGCGCACAGCGCCTTGGCCTTCCGCTCCCGGATGTCCCGCTCCGGCTGCCGCTCCCCGTCCGGGCCGAAGAAGAGCACGACATCCGTGCCGCGGCACGCGGCGGCATCTTGCCAGCCCCAGTTCGGCCGGGGAGGCAGGGTAACCTGCCGCCGTACCTCAGACATGACTAGATCTCCTCAACAAGCTCAGTGGTGATACGTTCCGTCCAGCCGACCCTCTGGTTGTGTCGGACTTCTGGTTCCGCGCGATGCGGCTTTTGCCCCGTCGTAGGTATGCAACGTCCTGCGGCACCTGCGTGTTCCCGGAGCAATGGGCAGCCACAAAGCACCCGTGACCACCATGGCGGTGCACGAGTGGGGCAACCCCTGCCGGATGGGCGGCCAGCCGAGCTGTGGCCGCCCTGGCGAAACCAGTCCGTGTCCAGCGGACCGATGATCAATGATGCCATCAGCAGGCCCGGTTCCGCAGGCCGGATTGCGAATCCAGGGCATAGATCTTCGGTCCCCGTTGCCTGCCCGCAGCGGTCCTGGTCACAGCGTTAATTGGACAAACCCATTAGTTCAGCGCCACCATGGGCAGCATGTCAGCGTCGGACGCAGCCCCGTTGCCCCGGCTCGGTGAGGTGTTCTTTGACGTACGAGGCGACTCCCGAAGCATGCGGCTGAGCTGGTACGCCGACACCGGCGTGGCGGTGTTCAGCATCTGGCAGGGTGGCACCTGCACCGGGACATTCCGGCTGCCCATGGATGACCTTGAGCGGATGATCGAGGCACTGCGCCGCGGCCCGCAGGGCAAGGGCTCGCGGGCCAGCCGGGAGGCCCAGCCGGGCCGCGATGCGGCACCGGGCGGCAGCGGCCAGGACCAGGGCCAGCCCACGCAGGCCATGCGGATGCCCGAGCGGGCCGGGCGCGAGCAGGCCGGGCGTGAGCTAGACAGTGCCCGCGGCTACCGCCGTGACCCGGCCGGCTATCCGGACCCGCTGAGCCCGGACTTCCCGGCCGAGCAGCTGGAGGACTACCGCACCGGTGCGGGCAGCGGCGAGTTCCGTGCCGCGTCGGATGCCGGTTACCCGGACGTGCCGGTCACCGGGGACTACCGGCGGGCCGAGCTGGAGGGCTACCCGGAGGATGCCGACAGCGGCGCGTACCGCGTTGGCGACCGGTCCGGTGGTTACCCGGCCGATCCGGGCTACCCGGCGGGCGCCGACTACCCGCCGGACTACCGCGGCGGGCCGTCCGGCAGCCACCGCCGCGACGCGGGCCGGGACGCCGGGCGCGACGCCGGGGGATACCCGGCGGCACCCGCGGATTACCGGGGCGGATCGTCGGGCAGTCACCGGCGGGGCACCCCCGGTTACCCGGCCGATCCGGCTTACCCGGCCGATCCGGGCTACTCCGGCTATTCCCGCCAGCCGGACATTGCGGATTATCCTGGCGAGCCGCCCGCCGGTGACTCCGGCGCATATCCGGCCGACCCCGATTATGGCGAACACGGCGCCGACTGGGGAGAAGACACCGCCGACCAGTCGCTGGGCAGCTACGGCAACGAGCCGCCAGCGGAATCGTTCCCCTATGGCCGCCGTGGCGGCAATCGCGAGCCCCGGGAACGGGGACGCTATCCGGGCCGGCATTGACGATAGCCGCCGCTCGTCTTTGGGTGTCGTTATGGTTGGGCCGCCCCTGGGAGGATATATTTGCCTCCAGGGGAAGGGGGGCCTCAAGTGGCACAGAAGGTTTCCGTCACATTTGCCTGTGACTACGATCAGAAAGCGATTCCTGAGGGCCAGCATCAGACTCGGCGCTTCAGCCTGGATGGCCGGGACTATGAGATCGACCTGTGCGCCAGGCACAGCCAAAAGTTTGACGACGTGGTCGGGCGATACGCCGACCACGCCCGGCGGGCCGCGTCCCGCGCGGGGCGGGTCAAACGGCGCACCACCGCGCACCGGCAGCACAGCGCGGCCATCCGGAGCTGGGCCAAGGAAACCGGGATAGCGGTCAGCGACCGCGGCCGGATTCCGGCCGATGTGGTGGCCCGCTACGAGGCCAAGCACTCGTGACCTGAAACGCTCAGGATGGCCCATGCCCCCGTTCCGCTTCGGGTGCCGCGGCCTGGTCCGGTGCTGACTGGTCCGGCGGTGCCTGGGCGGGCAGGGCCTGGGCCGGGGCGCCCTGGCCAGCCGCCGCCTGCGGCGGCGCACCCCCAGGCCGGGGAATAGGCCCGGTCGCGGCGGCCAGCACCTGCGAATTGGGCAGGTTCAGCGGGCCCTCGTCGGTGTCCAGCCGCAGGTAGGTGATGCCGATCTCGGTGACCAGGCCCTCGGTCACCCCGCTCAGCGCACCGGATTTGACCCGGATGTAGTCGCCCACGCTGAACGGCCGGGACAGCAGCAGCACCAGGCCCGCGAAGATGTTGGCCAGCGACTGCTGCCCGGCGATGCCGAGCAGGATCGTGGTCACCGCGCCGCCGACCAGCAGCTGCGTGATCGGTACCTTGCACAGGCTGATCGTCAGCACCAGCACGGTCAGGCCGCCGACCAGCAGGATGGCGTAGCGGACCACGGCCGCGTGCGACGCGCCGACCCCGGGGGTGAGCGCATCCCGGGTCTTGGCCGCCAGCCCCACCACGGCGCTCGCGCCGAACACACAGAACGCCGCGATGCAGGCCGCCGTGATGATCTTGGGGGTGTAGTGGCCCCTCCCGGTCCAGTCCTCGAACAGCCGGCCCGCGACCGCCGCGACCGAGCCGGCCGCGATGGCCAGCACCAGGGCGATGATGGACCGCCATGGCCGGGCCCGGGTCCGGGCCCTGGCCATGTGCTGATTCACCCGCGCCATGTGCTCGGCCAGGTCGAGCTGGCGCTTCTCGTGCAGATCCACCCGCCCATCCTGCCCGGCCCAGATAACACCTGATCCCGGGGGGCCAGGAACGGCCCCCCGGGATCAGAATGGTCGGTTCAGACGCGCGGCGCGAGCAGGGCCCGGCCGACCGGCAAGGAGACCCGGCCGCCCATTCCGTTGGCCACCCCGGCCGCCGACGTGTACCAGGCCACCAGCGCGGTGAGCACGCCGACGTAGCCGCCGAACTTGACGGTGCCGCTGCTGCCCGCGAAGTTCCCGATGAACAGGATGATCTCGGTCAGCTCCAGAGTCAGGAACACGCCGAACACGGCCATGTTCACCTGGGTGCTCCACAGCAGCATGTAGGTGTTGAAGATGGCGAAGGCGAGCAGGATCCAGCCCACATCCTTGGCGAACAAGCCGGCCGTGGCTGGGTGCGCCAGCAGGCCCCTGCCCACGGTCTGGAAGTAGATGAACAGGCCGATCCAGAAGCCACCGTAGGTGGAGAACGCCGTCGCGCCGAATACGTTCCGGTTGCGGAACTCCCACATGCCAGCCAGCAACTGGCATAGGCCGCCGTAGGCGAGCGCGTAACCCAGCCAGGCCAGGCCACTCGAGTGGGTCATCCAGCCGGCGTTGAACGCCGAGAGCAGGAATGTGGTCAGCGCGAAGGCGCCCAGCCCAAGTGGCGCTGGGTCGGCTATCCCGGGTACCGACATGACGGCCACGGATTGAGGTGACGTGACTCGGTCTTCGTTGACAGTCAAAGGATTCCTCCTGACGAGGCGTGCGCTGCCCGGCCGTGGGATCCCGATGGCCGGGTCGGCGTGCGGGCTGATTGACGGCCCTCTTCACAGGTGGCTCATGAACCACAAGGAAGATACGCCACGAGCGTAACTCCGGATACCTTCTGGGGGGAGACCCAGGTTTGCCCAGATACTGGCACGGGCATCAGGAACCGCTGGCCTGGCCCCGGGCCAGCACCTCGCTCAGCCCGGTCCGGGTGGCCAGCACGTAGATCCGGTCCAGCGGGGTGAGCAGGTAGCCCGGGTCCGGCGCCCAGTCCACCCCGTCGGCGGCGGCCCGGCGTACCGCGATCACCCGGACCGACCCGGGGTGGTGCACGCTCTGCACCGGCTGCCCGGCCAGCTCCGACCCGTCGCTCACCTCGACATCGGCGATCAGCAGCACGTGCCGGCCGACCGGGATCGTGCGCAGTACCTGATGTTCCAGCATGGCCGCGGCGAACGCGGGCGCGGCCAGGTAGGGGACGCTGCGCGAGATCGTGTTGCCCACCGTCTTCTGCACCCGCTCGGCCAGGTCGTCGTCGGACAGCCGGAGCACCAGGCGCAGGTCCGGGGCGAGCGCCCGGGCATGCAGCGCCGTTTCCAGGTTGACGATGTCGCTGTCGGTCACCGAAACCAGGGCCTGGCTGGTGCCGATGCCGGCCGCCCGGAGCGTCTCCTCCCGGTGGGTTTCGCCGATCACCACCCGCAGCCCGAGCCGCCGGGCCAGCCGGACGCCTGCCGCGTGCTCGTTCTTGTCCACGCAGACCACGTCCACGCCCAGGTCATGCAGCTGGCCGACAATCCTGGTGCCCACGTTGCCCAGGCCGGCCACGATGACGTGGTCGGTGAGCGGGCGGTCGTGGCCGCGCACCGAGCCGGTGAGCCGGGCGCCGACCACGGCCGCGGTCACCACCGGGAGGAAAGCCATCCCGGTGAACGTGAGCAGGAACTGGGCCGTCTTCTCGGCGGCGCCCAGCCGCGCGCTGGACACCGCGGCCCCGGCCGCGTCCAGGGCGGTCAGGTACAGCGCGTTCGGCAGTGAGTACCTGCCCGCCGTGGCCAGCAGGATGAAGCCGCTCAGCAGCAGCACGAACAGGCCGGCGAAGACGAGGCCGAGCTTGCTGCGCAGCAGCAGGCGGGTCATGTCGGCCAGGTACCGGAGCGGCCGCCGGCGCTGCCGGGTCAGCGGATTGCGCGGGGTGCCGTCGGCCACCGCGAGGACCAGGTCGGCGGTGGCCGGGGTGGGCGGCAGCAGCCCGGGGGTGGCCCGGGCCCCGGGGGTGGCCAGCCCGCACAGCACCTGGGTGGCGTCGGCCTGCCCGCTGCGGGCCACGTACAGCGTGCGGCCGGCCAGCCGGACATGGCTGGGCGTGGGCTCGCCTAATGCGGCGGCCACGAACGATGGCGCCGCCATCGCGGAGCTGGACAGCACCGCGCAGTCGGGGAAGAACGCGCGCATCCGCTCGCCCAGGCCGGTGTTGAAGATGCGCATCACCATGCGCAGGTCCGGGTTGAGGTCCTGGGCCCGCAGCCCGCCGTGGAAGTTGGCCAGGTCATCGCGGCCCAGCATGGCGATCGCCCGGGCCGAGTGCACCTGGGCGGCGGCGAACGCGGCGCTGTCCAGGTCCAGCCGCTCGATGACCCGGACGGCGGGCAGCTGGGCGATGCGCGGCCCATGGCCGCGGCTGGCCGAGCCGAGCAGCACCGTGACCCGCTCGCCGTAGTTGGTGGCCAGTTCCTCGACCACCCGGTAGGCCAGCGCGTCGTCCCCGCACACAATCAGGTGACCCGTGCTCTCCAGCTGATCCATGTCCTCGGTGACCGGGCGCGGGACGGGAGGCACGGCGCGATCTAACCACAACCGGGGCAACCCCGGCTAACCGGGATGAGGGTGCCTCGGCCGGCGACCTAGCCCGCAGACCGGGGTATTCTCCGGATGAAAGGGGCCAAGTAGTCCGGGAGGTCCGGTTATGACCGACGACGGCGTTATCCGCGCTTCGGACTCCGATCGCGAGAACGTCGTCGAGATCCTGCGGGACGCCTACAGCACCGGCCGGCTGACCATGGCCGAATTCGATGAGCGGACCACCGCGGCCTTTGCCGCCAGGACCTGGGGCGACCTGCGCAAGCTCACCACTGACCTGCCGCAGCAGGCCAAGCTGGAGCTGAGCCAGCCCGAGCCGCCCCGCAGCGCGGCGCCCACCCCGCCGCGGCCGCTGCCGGCCGGCCGGTCCCGGCGGCGGCTCAGCCCGATGCTGCCGATCCTGATGGTCTGGCTTACCGTCGCGTTCACCACCGGGCACCCGGCCGCGTTCGTCCCGGTGCTGATCGTGCTGCTGGTCCTGGTCCGGCTGACCAGCGGCGGCGGCCCACGGCGCCGCTAGCCCGGGGCGGACCCTCAGGGCGAGGCGAGCCGGCTGAGTCCAGGCGGGAGCTGGCTCGCGGCCGCTCGGTCCAGCAAATACAGCGTGCGCTGCTGGCCGCAGGCACCGGCCGCGGGCACCTGGACCGGCCCGGCGCCGGACAGCGCCAGCTGGACCGCACCGGCCTTCTCCGGGCCCGCCGCCAGGATCCACACCTCACGGGCCTGCTGGATGGACGGCAGGGTCAGCGACAGCCGGACCGGCGGCGGCTTGGGCGAGCCGCGCACCGCGACCACCGGCCGCTCGTCATACAGCGCGGGCATGCCCGGGAACAGCGACGCGACGTGGCCCTCCGGCCCGATGCCGAGCAGCAGCACGTCGAACGCGGGCACCGGGCCGTGATCCTCGGGCCGGGCCGCCGTGCACAGCTCGGCCGCGTACCGCTCGGCGGCCGCCTCCGGGTCGGGCCCGTCCGGGCCGTCACTGGCCGGCATCCGGTGCACCCGGGCCGGGTCGGTGTCCACGTGCCGGAGCAGCGCCTGGTCGGCCTGGACCTCGTTGCGCTCCGGATCCCCGGCCGGCAGGAACCGCTCGTCACCCCACCAGATGCCCAGCCGCCGCCAGTCCACCGCGCCGAGGGCGGGCGCCGCGGCCAGCTGGGCCAGCACCGCGGTGCCGACGCCGCCGCCGGTCAGCACCAGGTCCGCGGAGCCGCCGCTGGCCTGGGCATCGACCAGCTTGGTGGCCAGCCGGGCGGCCGCCGCCCTGGCCAGCTGGTCCGCGTCGTGGTGCACCAGCACCTCGGGTGTGCTCACCGCGCGGCGCCGCTGCCGTCCAGACTGCCGCCGGCCGCGGCGGGTGCCACGCTCAGGAACGGGGCGATGGTCTCCCCGTAGACCTCGTCCGGGTCGAGCCGGCGCAGTTCCTCGGCCAGCAGTTCCGCGGTGTCCCGGCGGTGCAGGGCCACCTTGCGATCCGGCTGCCCGGGCCGCCGCAGCATGGCCACCCGGCCGTCCGGGCGGGTCACCGACACGTCGCCCTCGCTGGTGTCGAACATCACCGCGGTGACTCCGGGGCCGCCGGACACAGTGGTCGCGAACGGGATGCCGAGCCGCACCGACAGCCAGGACGCGATCAGCTCGGCGCTCGGGTTGTCGGCCTCCGCCTCCACCTGGCCGCCGCTGATCGTGCCGTGCGGCTGGTCCATGATGGCGGCCAGCAAGGTCCGCCACGAGGTGGCCCGGGTCCAGCTCAGGTCGGTGTCCCCGGGCCGGTAGTGCGCGGCCAGGCTGGCCAGGCACTCGTGTGGCTGGGTGGCCGCGGCCGCGTCGGTGATCCGGCGCTGGGCCAGCGCGCCGAGCGGGCTGGCCGACGGCACGTCCGGCGGGATGCCCGGCCACCAGGTCACCACCGGGGTGTCCGGCATCAGCAGCGGGGTGACCACCGAATCGGCGTGCTCGCCGAGCGGCCCGTACATGCGCAGCAGCACCACCTCGCCGGGGCCGCTCTCGCCCACCCGGATCTCGGCGTCCAGCCGCGACTCGGCCTGCGGCCGCCGGGTGATCACCGCGAGCACCCGCATCGGGTGCTCCCGGGCCGCTTCGCTGGCCGCCCGGACTGCGTCGTACTGCGCGGCCTCGTCGGTGACGATGACCAGGGTCAGCACCATGCCGCTGGCCGGCCCGCCGAGCCGCTGCCGGGCCTGCCGGATGGCTTCGTGGATCCGGCCGGTGGTCGTCTCGGCCAGGTCGATCATCATGACGAGCTGTCCTTTCCCGGTGCACCGTGCCGAACGACCCCGTGCGCTACAGCCGGCGCCACGACCGGCCGTCCTGCTGCATCAGCTCGTCCGCGGACGCCGGCCCGGCCGAGCCGGCCGGGTAGGGTTCCGGCTTGCCGTGCTCGGCCCAGAACTCCTCGATCGGGTCGAGCACCTTCCAGGACAGCTCGACCTCACGGTGCCGGGGGAACAGCGGGGGA
The DNA here is from genome assembly GCA_036567525.1 of Streptosporangiaceae bacterium. Classification (GTDB taxonomy): domain Bacteria; phylum Actinomycetota; class Actinomycetes; order Streptosporangiales; family Streptosporangiaceae; genus RYN-230. The sequence goes on from DATCUG010000629.1 coordinate 9,657, forward strand.
TCCCCGATCAGCACGTCCAGCAGCAGCCGTTCGTAGGCTTCCGGGCTGCTCTCGGTGAACGACTCGCCGTAGGCGAAGTCCATGTTCACGTCGCGGACTTCCATCGCCGTGTCGGGCACCTTGGAGCCGAACCGGACCGTCACGCCCTCGTCCGGCTGGACCCGGATGACCAGGGAGTTCTGCCCGAGCTCCTTGGTGTCGGTGGCGGCGAACGGCAGGTGCGGCGCGCGCTGGAACATCATCGCGATCTCCGACATCCGGCGCGGCAGCCGCTTGCCGGTGCGCAGGTAGAACGGCACCCCGGCCCAGCGGCGGGTCTCCACGTTCAGCTTGATGGCCGCGTAGGTCTCGGTGCGCGAGTCCGGCGCTATGCCGTCCTCCTCCAGGAAGCCGCGCACCGGGATGCCGCCCTGCCAGCCCGCGGCGTACTGGCCGCGGGCGGTGCTGGCGGCCAGGTCCTCGGGCAGCCGGACCGCGGACAGCACCTTCTCCTTCTCGGCCCGCAGCGAGTCCGCGTCGAACGAGACCGGCTCCTCCATCGCGGTCAGCGCCAGCAGCTGCATCAGGTGGTTCTGGATCACGTCCCGGGCCGCGCCGATGCCGTCGTAGTAACCGGCCCGGCCGCCGATGCCGATGTCCTCGGCCATGGTGATCTGCACGTGATCCACGTAGCCGCGGTTCCAGATCGGCTCGTACATCGTGTTGGCGAAGCGCAGGGCCAGGATGTTCTGGACCGTCTCCTTGCCCAGATAGTGGTCGATCCGGAACACGGCGTGCGGCGGGAAGACCGAGTCCAGCGTCGCGTTCAGTTCCTGCGCGCTGGCCAGGTTGTGGCCAAACGGTTTCTCGA
>DATCUG010000630.1:0-3300 GCA_036567525.1 Streptosporangiaceae bacterium
GCCCAGCCGCTCCGCCACGGCCACCGACAGCGCGCCAGCCACGGCGCCAGTCCCCGCGGCCGCGACGGTGCCGCCGCGGCTGCCGCATTCCCGGCACGGCGGGCCCGGCCGGTTCAAGCCCACCGGCACCGGGGCGCTGGATGGCATGGTCGTGCTGGTGGACCCGGGGCACAACGGGGGGAACTTCGCCGCCGGGTCCGTCATCAGCCGGCTGATCTGGAACGGCCGGGAAAGCGAGACCTGCGACACCACCGGCGCGGAGACCGGCAGCGGCTACACGGAGGCCCAGTTCAACTGGAACGTGGCCCGCTACCTGACCGCCGACCTGCGCGCCGCCGGGGCGACCGTGGTGCTGACCCGCACCTCCGACACCGGGGTGGGCCCGTGCGTCACCGAGCGGGCCGCGCTGGGTAACCAGGCCCGGGCGAACGCGGCCATCTCCATCCACGCCGACGGCGGGCCGCCCGGCGGCCGCGGCTTCGCCATCCTGGAACCGGTCGCCGACGGGATCAACGACGCCATCGTGCGCCCGTCGGCCCGGCTGGGCACCGACCTGCGCAACAGTTTCGCGGCCGGCACCGGTGAGCGGGTCAGCTCCTACGACGGGGTCAACGGCATCCAGCCGCGCGACGACCTGGCCGGCGTCAACCTGTCCACCGTGCCCAAGGTGTTCATCGAGTGCGCCAACATGCGCGACGCGGCCGACGCCGCGCTGGTCACCTCGCCGGCCTGGCAGGCCAGGGCGGGCCGGGCCATCGCGGCCGGCCTGACCAGGTTCCTCACCCGCCGCTGAGTACCGTCGCGTCATCGGCGTCCGGCCGGAACGCGGCGGCGATCTGCGCCCGGTCCGCGCCCCGGGCCAGCAGCAGGTGCAGCAGCAACCGCGCTTTCAGCGGGTCGAGGAAGCCCGCGCCGATCAGGCCCCGGCCGAGCAAGTCCAGTTCCGAGCCGGGATAGCCGTACGTGCCGGCCAGCACCGGGCCGGCCCCGGCGCGGGAGGCCAGGATCACCGGGATCTGCCCGGCCAGCTCAGCCAGGACCGGCACCACGCTGGCCGGCACGTGCCCGGCCCCGAACGCGGCCAGCACCAGCCCGTCGAACCGCCCGGCGGCCGCGCGGAGCAGTTCCCCGTCGTCGCCGAACGTGATGACGACCAGGCCGGTGCGCACCGCCCGTCCGGCCCGTCCGGCCGGGCTGTCCGGCCCGGCCGGGCTGGCCGGGGGCAGCGCGTAGCGGTGGGCGGGCCGGCTGAGCAGCCGCACCTGGCCCTCCACGACCCGGCCGGCCGGGCCGGTATCCGGCGACGCGAACGCGGTGATGCCGGTGGTGTGCGTCTTGCGCACGTAGCAGGCGGCATGGATCTCGTCGGCGAACACCACCACGGCGCCCAGCCCGCGCAGCCGCGGGCTGGCGGCCGCCTGCACCGCGGCCAGGATGTTGGCCGCCCCGTCCGGGCCGGCCTGGGCCGGGTTGCGCATCGCCCCGGTCACCACGACCGGCGCGTCGCCGGGGCACAGCAGACCGAGCAGGAACGCGGTTTCCTCGATGGTGTCGGTGCCCTGGATGACGACCGCGCCGGCCGCACCGGCCGCGAGCTGCGCCTGGATCGCCGCGGCCAGTTCCGTCATGTCCGGGATGGTCAGTGACGCGCCCGGCACCCGCCGCACGTCGTGCACGGACACGTCGATGCCCGCACCGTCCAGGCCGGGTACCGCGGCCAGCAGCTGCGGCCCGGTGAGCGCGGGCACCACGCCACCCGGCCCGGCCGGGACGTGCGTCATCGAGATCGTGCCGCCCAGGGAGAACACCGCGACCCGGCCCGGCCCAGCAGTCGATGCAGCCACGGCAGCCCCTTCGTTTACGCTCCTGGGGCGTGACTGTACTAACCCGGGCCGAGCCGGGCTTTCCCTGGGCGCGGGTCCTGGCCGCACTGGCCGGGCCCGCGTGCTAATCAGCTGAGCTGGGACAGGCCCTTCTCCAGGTCGGCGCCGTTCATGACGGGCGCCAGCTGGACGTCGGCGTTCAGCTCCATGAAGAACGGCTCGGCGAACGGCGGCATGTCCGACGGGTCGGCCATGTCGAACACCATGAACGCGGTGCGCCGCCCGTCGAACGTGCTGTAGTACATCGCCTCCGGCTTCCACCGCTCAGCCGCCCGCTGCATGATGCTGCCCAGCCGGCGATCCTTGATCGCCTGGTTGGTTGCTTCCACGGGCATGCTGATCTTGGCCATGACTCGCATGATTCCCCCCGGTTGTTAGGACCCCCTTCCGGCAACGTAGCAGGTCACGTTGTTAACGGACAGATCTGCGGTGGTCCTGGTCAGGCATGGATGGTCCTGGTCAGGTGCGCGTAGACCACGATGTCGTCCAGATACTGCCGGGTGGCCGTGTCGAACTGGCCGCCGCAGGTGATCAGGCGCAGCCCCGGGTACTTGACCTGGCCGTACACGTCGGAGGTGGGGAACGCGGTCTTGACCACCTTCTGCACACCGTCCACGGTGAAGATCGCCTCTGAGCCGTTGGCCCGCATGACCTTGATCTGGTTCCCCCGGCGCAGCGTCTTGATGTAGTAGAACACCGAGACCCCGGTGAACGAGTCGACGTGCCCGAGGATGACCGCGGTGCCCTTCTGGCCGGGCGTGACGCTGCCGTCGTACCAGCCGGCCAGGTTGTGGTTCTGCAGTGGCGGCACCGCCACCGTATGGTTGGCGGCCAGGCCCAGCCGCATCACCGGGGCGTTCACGTCCAGCTTCGGGATCATGATCTGCACCGGCCGGGAGAAGGCCAGCGGCTTCGCGACCGCGCCGTCCAGGCCAGGCACATCGGTGCCCACGTTGGCCGGGATCTGCTCGGCCGCGCCGTACAGGTGCCCGCGCTCGGAAACGGCCCGGGCGACCACCGCCGCGCCGGCCAGCACGAGCACGGCCCCGAGGACCATGACGAGCCGGGCCGGGCCGCGCTGGCGGCGGCGCCGGCTGGCGTAGCGTGGCTCGTCGTACTCTGGCTCGCTGAACAGCCCCTGCGGACCGCGGCGCGCGTACCCCTGGTCCTGGTAGCCCTGATCCTGGTACCCGTAGTCTTGATAACCCCGATCGTCGTAGCCCTGATCGCCGTACCCCTGATCGTCGTAATAGGGCGACTGGTACAGCTCGTCCGGGTAGTCGTCCTGGTAAAGCTCGTCCTCGAAAAGACCCTGGGCCGGCCGGGCCGGCCCGTTGCGGCGGTTACGTCGCGGTAGCTCCATCCGGGTGATTCGCTTCCTGGGAGTCGGAGACGGCCGGCTGGTGGTGCCCGCGGG
>DATCUG010000631.1:0-9131 GCA_036567525.1 Streptosporangiaceae bacterium
GGTGGCCAGCCACCCGGGTTTCAGCAACGGGGACACCGGCACGGTCGCCGGGCCGGGCGAGGGCGGCCTGCTGGTCGAGTTCCCGGCCGGGCTGGTCTGCGTGCCGGAGCGGCTGCTCGGCGAGCTGCGGCACGGCTGGGCGCTGACCGTGCACCGGGCGCAGGGCTCGGAGTGGCCGGCCGTGGTGGCCGTGTTCCCGGCCGAAGCCACCGGGATGCTGTCCCGGCCGCTGGTCTACACCGCGCTGACCCGGGCCCAGCGGCACCTGTCCGTGGTGCACGGGGCCGGCCCGGCGCTGGCCGGCGCGGTGGCCCAGGACGGCGCGCAGCCACGGGTGACCCGGCTGGCCGCGCTGCTGGCCGAGAACGCTATGTGAAGATAGAGAACGCTATTTGAAGATAACGGTGCGGCGGCCGTGCAGCAGGATGCGGTGCTCGGCGTGCCAGCGCACCGCCCGGGCCAGCGCCACCCGCTCGGTGTCCCGGCCGAGCGCGACCAGCTGGGCCGGTGACGCGTTGTGCTCCACCCGGGCCACTTCCTGCTCGATGACCGGGCCCTCGTCCAGTTCCGCCGTGACGTAGTGCGCGGTCGCGCCGATCACCTTGACCCCGTACTCCCAGGCCTGCTGGTACGGCCGCGCGCCGCGGAAGCTGGGCAGGAACGAGTGGTGGATGTTGATGATCCGGCCGGCCAGCTTCTCGCACACCGCCGGGGACAGGATGCGCATGTACCGGGCCAGCACCACGAAATCGATCCGGTGCGCGCTGACCAGGTCGAGCAGTTTCGCCTCGGCCTCGGCCCGGGCGGCCGGCTCGGTGCTCACCGGCACGTGCTCGAACGGCACCCCGTGCCCGGCGGCCAGCCGGGCCAGGTCGGGGTGGTTGCCGACGACCAGCGGCACGTCGATGGCCAGCGCCTCGGCCTCCCGGCGGTACAGCAGGTCGTTGAGGCAGTGCCCCTCTTTCGACACCATGATCAGCACGCGCGGCCGGATGCCCAGGTCATGCACGTCCCAGTCCATGCCGAACTCGGCCGCGATGGGCCGGAACCCGGCGCGCAGCGCCGGCAGGTCCGGCGGTGACTCGCCCAGCATCTCCACCTGGACCCGCATGAAGAAATGGTTGGCGGGAACGTCGGCGAACTGCTGGCTGTCCAGGATGTTGCCGCCCGAGCCATGCAGGTAGGCGGCCACCGCGTGCACGATGCCGGGCCGGTCCGGGCAGGACAGCGTGAGCACGAACTGCTGGACGCGGGCCGCGGGCTGGTCAGCCACCGACCGCATGAACTCCCCCGTCCACGTGCACGATCTCCCCGGTGGTGGCCGGGAACCAGTCGGACAGCAGCGCCGCGCAGGCCCGGGCGGCCGGCTCGGGGTCGCCGATATCCCAGCCGAGCGGCGCCCGGCCGTCCCAGATGTCCTCGAACGCGGCGAATCCGGGGATGCTCTTGGCCGCCATCGTGCGCAGCGGGCCGGCCGCCACCAGGTTGACCCTGATCCCCTTCGGGCCCAGGTCACGGGCCAGGTAGCGGGCGCACGACTCGAGCCCGGCCTTGGCCACGCCCATCCAGTCGTAGGCGGGCCAGGCCCGGGACGCGTCGAAGTCCAGGCCGACGATGGCGCCGCCGTCTTTCAGCAGCGGCAGCGCGGCCACCGCGAGCGCCTTGAGCGAGTACGTGGACACCTGCACCGCGGTGGCCACGTCGGCCCAGTCGGTCTGCAGGAAGTTACCGCCCAGCGCGGTCTGCGGGGCGAAGCCGACCGCGTGCACCACCCCGTCCAGCCCGTCCAGGTGCTCCGCCACCCGGCCGGCCAGCGAGCTGAGCTGGTCGGCGTCGGTCACGTCGAGCTCGATGACCGGGGGCGGGTCGGGCAGCCGCCTGGCGATCCGCTCCACCAGGCTGAGCCGGCCGAAGCCGGTGAGCACCAGGCTGGCCCCCTCCAGCTGGGCGATGCGGGCCACGTGGAACGCGATCGACGCGTCGGTGAGCACCCCGGTGACCAGGATGCGCTTGCCGTCCAGGATTCCCATATCCCCTCAGTGCCCCATACCCAGGCCGCCATCCACCGGGATGACCGCGCCAGTGATGTAGCCGGCCTCCGGGCCGGCCAGGAACGCGACCGCCGCGGCCACCTCGTCGGCCGCGGCCAGCCGGCCCAGCGGCACCTGGGCCAGGATGGCCGCCTTGCGGTCCTCGCCCAGCCCCGCGGTCATGTCGGTGTCCACGAAGCCGGGCGCCACCACGTTAGCGGTGACGTTCCGGGAGGCCAGCTCCCGGGCCAGCGACCGGGCCAGGCCGACCAGCCCGGCCTTGGACGCCGCGTAGTTGGCCTGGCCGGCCGAGCCGAGCAGGCCGACCACCGAGGAGATGAACACCATCCGGCCGCGGCGCAGCCGCATCATGCCGCGCACCGCGCGGCGGGCCACCCGGTAGGCGCCGGTCAGGTTGGTGTCCAGCACCGCGGCGAAGTCGTCCTCGCTCATCAGCGCGAGCAGCTGGTCCTTGGTGACGCCGGCGTTCGCGACCAGCACCTCCACCGGGCCCTGCCCGGCCTCCACCGCGGCGAACGCCTCGTCCACCGAGGTGGCGTCCCGGACGTCGCACGGCACGACGGTCAGCCCGTCGACCTGCTCGCCGGACCGGGAGGTCACGGTGACCTGATCACCGGCGGCCGCCAAGCGCCGGGCGATGGCCAGCCCGATGCCCCGGTTCCCCCCGGTGACGAGGACGGATCGGCTCATCAGCGCGCCTTTCCTCATGATCGTTAACGGTATGCGGCAGCCTCCGCGAGCGTACCTGGCAGGGCCGGGATAGGTTGCCACTCGTGGAGCACAGTACTCAGCACCCTCAGCCCATTGATCCCGAGTTCACCGCGTACCCGCTGCGCGAGCTGGCCGCGGCGGCGCTGCAGCGGGCGGCCGAGCTCGGCGCGGAGCACGCGGACTTCCGCGCGGAACGCATCCGCGGCCAGGAGATCGGGCTGTCCGACGGTCACCTGGAGACGCTGCTCGACGCGGACGAGCTGGGCCTGGCCGTGCGGGTGGTGCTGGACGGCACCTGGGGTTTCGCGGCCGCGGTGGACCTGACCACCGGCGCCGCGGTGCGGGCCGCCGAAGAGGCGGTGGACGTCGCGCGGGTGGCGGCGGCGATGAATACCGAACGCATCGAGCTGGCCGATGAACCCGGCTACGGCGACGTGACCTGGGTGTCGGCGTATGACGTGGACCCGTTCGACGTCCCGGTCGCGGACAAGCTGGCGCTGCTCGGCGAGTGGAGCGCCCAGCTGGCGGGCCATCCCGGCATCGACCACGTGGACGCCTCGCTGATGCAGGTGCGGGAGTGCAAGTTCTACGCCGACGGGTCCACCACCGCCACCCAGCAGCGGGTCCGGCTGTACCCGGCGCTGACCGCGGTCGCGGTGCCGCCCAGCGGCCGGTTCGAGACCATGCGCACGCTGGCCCCGCCGGCCGGCCGGGGTTATGAGTACCTGACCGGCACCGGCTGGGACTTCGCCGCCGAGCTGGCCGAACTGCCCGAGCTGCTGGCGGCCAAGCTGGCCGCCCCGGCCGTCCAGGCCGGCCGGTACGACCTGGTCATCGCGCCGTCCAACCTGTGGCTGGTGATCCACGAGTCGATCGGCCACGCCACCGAGCTGGACCGGGTGCTCGGCTACGAGGCGGCCTACGCCGGCACCTCCTTCGCCACCCAGGACAAGCTGGGCCACCTGCAGTACGGCTCACGGATGATGCACGTCACCGGCGACCGGACGGTGCCGCACGGGCTGTCCACCATCGGCTACGACGATGAGGGGGTGGCCGCCCAGTCCTGGGACCTCATCTCGGGCGGCGTGCTGGCCGGCTACCAGCTGGACCGGCGGATCGCCCGGCTCACCGGGCCGGCCCGGTCCAACGGCTGCGCGTTCGCCGACTCCCCCGGGCACATGCCGATCCAGCGGATGGCGAACGTGTCGCTGCAGCCCGCCGAGGGCGGCCCGGACACCGCTGAGCTGATCGCCGGGGTGACCGACGGGATCTATATCGAGGGTGACAAGAGCTGGTCGATCGATATGCAGCGGTACAACTTCCAGTTCACCGGGCAGCGCTTCTTCAGGATCAAGAACGGCCGGCTGGACGGCCAGCTCCGCGACGTGGCCTACCAGGCCACCACGACCGACTTCTGGAACTCGATGGAGGCGGTCGGCGGCCCGCAGACCTACCTGCTCGGCGGGGCGTTCAACTGCGGCAAGGGCCAGCCAGGGCAGGTCGCCCCGGTCAGCCACGGCTGCCCGGCCGTGCTGATGCGCGGGGTGCGGGTGCTGAACACCACGGAAGAGGGGGCCTGACCATGACACCGCAGGACACGGTGGAGCGGGCGCTGGCCGCGGCGCGCGGCGACGACTGCATCGTGCTGGCCGACGAGCTGGCCACGGCCAACCTGCGCTGGGCGGGCAACACGCTGACCACCAACGGCGTCGCCCGGTCCCGGCAGCTCACCGTGATCGCGATCAGCCGCGGGGCAGGTGGCACGTCGGCCGGGGTGGTGTCCCGGGCCGGGGTGCGCGACGACCAGGTCGAGGACGTGGTCCGGGCGGCTGAGCAGGCGGCCAGCCAGGGCAGCCCCGCCGAGGACGCCGCACCGCTGGCCGGCCCCGGCCAGGCGGGGGCGTTCAGCATGGAAGGTCAGGTGCCAGCGTGGGATGATCCGCCGACCGGTACCGAAATCGGGGTGTTTTCCCGGTTCGCCGATGAGCTAGGCGCGGCGTTCGCCGCGGCCCAGGCCACCGGGCGGAAGCTGTACGGCTTCGCCGAGCACACCGTGACCAGCACGTTCCTCGGCACGTCGGCCGGCCTGCGGCTGCGCCACGACCAGCCCACCGGCAAGGTGGACATGAACGCCAAGTCGGCCGACCTGGCCCGGTCGGCCTGGGCCGGGCAGGGCACCCAGGACTTCACCGACGTGGACGTGGCCGCCATGGACGCCGGCCTGGCCCAGCGGCTGGACTGGCAGAAGCGGACGCTCGAGTTGCCGGCCGGCCGGTACGAGACGCTGCTGCCGCCGAGCGCCGTGGCCGACCTGCTCGTCTACCTGTACTGGTCGGCCGGGGCCAAGGACGCGCTGGACGGGCGGAGCGTGTTCAGCAAGCCGGGCGGCGGCACCCGGGTCGGCGACCGGCTGGCCCGGCTGCCGGTGACGCTGCGCAGCGACCCGTGGCGGCCCGGGCTGGCCTGCGCGCCGTTCGCGATCGCGCACGCCTCGCGCCGCGACGCCTCGGTGTTCGACAACGGCCTGGCCCTGGCGCCGACCGACTGGATCCGGGACGGCGAGCTGGCCGCGCTGATCCAGACCCGGCACAGCGCGGCGCTGTCCGGGCTGCCGGTCACCCCGGCCATCGACAACCTGGTGCTGGACGGCCCGGGGACTACGACGCTGGATGAGATGGTGGCCGAGACCAGCCGCGGGCTGCTGCTCACCTGCCTGTGGTACATCCGCGAGGTGGACCCGCAGACGCTGCTCCTGACCGGGCTGACCAGGGACGGCATCTACCTGGTGGAGAACGGCGAGGTGACCGGGGCGGTCAACAACTTCCGGTTCAACGAGAGCCCGGTCGGCATGCTCGGCCGGCTCACCGAGGTCGGCGTGACCGGGCCGACGCTGCCCCGCGAGTGGGGCGACTACTTCACCCGGTGCGCGATGCCCCCGGTGCGGGTCGAGGACTTCAACATGTCGTCCGTGTCCCAGGCCAGTTGACGTTCGGCGCGCAGCGGCCAGCGGGGGGTCCAGGGGGGTCGTCCCCCCGGGAATTACGAGTCCTCCAGCTAGCTGTCCTCCAGCCGGAAGCCCACTTTCAGGCCGACCTGGAAGTGCGCCACCTCGCCGTCCTGGATCTGGCCCCGGACCTCGGTGACCTCGAACCAGTCCAGGTGGCGCAGGGTCTGCGAGGCCCGGCGGATCGCGTTGCGGATAGCTGGCTCCACGCCGTCCGGCGAGGTGCCGACGATCTCGGTCACCCGGTAGGTGCGTTCGCTCATGTGCGCCTCCATTCTCGGGCCGGCCCCTGGCACCGGGCCTGGCGTTCCGGCCAGTATCCCAGTGTGACTCCTGATGTCAGTGAGCTCGGGCGGCGCGCCAGGCCGGCGCCCTGCTGGCGGTCGCAGCCACCGCCTGGCCGGGCCGGCCTGACCCCGTGGTAGCGGGCGGCCGGCGGCCGGCATACTTTGGAATGGTGAAGTCCCGACGCCCCCAGGTACAGCTGGTCACCCAGGCCCAGCCGCCGCTGTCCGCGGACATTGCCGCCCGGCAGCGCCGCTACCTGATCATGATGGGTATCCGGGTCGGCTGTTTTGTGCTGACGATTGCCCTGTTCGCGGCCGGCGCAGGCTGGTTCGCCGCGATTCCGGCGGTCGGCGCTATCGCCATCCCGTATTTCGCCGTCGTGATCGCCAACGGCGGCCGGGAACTGGCCAGCACCCGGGGCTTTCGTGAGTACCAGCCGCGGCTGCCTGACCGGTACAGCCCGCCGGATCGCAGCTGGCCAGCGGGAACACCGCCGCAGGGCGGCACCGGCCCGGGGGATCAGTCGCCCCAGGGGTTTATCGGTGAAACAACGAACGAAAATCAGCCCGGAAAGGACTGAGGACGCCGCCCGACTGTGCAGCGTGACCAGATCGGCTTGTAATCCGGTCTTGATGCACAAGGGGGGGTTTCGGTGTAACATGCATAGCGGTGCTCTGGTCCCCCGTCGGAGCACCTGCCGGCGTTCCGGGCCCCCGTCGGAACGCCGATGAATGCGACGCCGGGTGGTTTGCCCCCGTAGCCACCCGGCGTCGCCCTATGCTCGGGGTCCTTCGGCCCCCTCGCCTACGGCTCGCAGTATTTGCCCGGGGGGATACCCCCCGGACCCCCCGGAGGAGACCTGCGCCTGGTTACTGGGCCGCTGGGCCCGTTGGGGGGAACTGCACCTGGATAGTTAGGCCGCCTTGGGGGTTGGCGTGTGCGGTCAGGGTGGCGGTGTGGGCGGTGGCTATGGCTTGGGCTATGGCTAGGCCCAGGCCGTAGCCTTCGCCGTAGTGCAGTCGTTCCTGGCCGAACTGGCGGAACGGCTCGAAAAGGCTGGCTACCTCGACCGGCGGGATGACCGGGCCGGTGTTACGGACGGATAGCTGAGCGCCTGCAGTAGTGTTGCTGGCCGAAATCTCTACCAATCCACTAGGGACATTGTGCCGGATGGCATTGTCCACCAGGTTGGTGATGAGACTTTCAGCCAGCGCCGGGTCACCGGTGGCCGGGGCCGGGGCCAGCGCCGCGCTGATCCGCACGCCGCGGCGGGCGGCGTCGTCCTCCCGGGCCACCAGGACCTTGCCGGTGAGGTCGGCGAGGTCCAGCGGCTCGGCCCGGGCCAGCCCGCGCTGGCTGCTGGCCAGCGTCAGCAGCGCCCTGATCAGGTGCTCCTGCTGATCGCCCAGGTCCAGCACGTCCTGGCAGGTTTCCTTGAGCGAGTCCACGGTGGCGTCCGGGTCGGCCAGCGCCACCTGGAGCAGGGCCCGGCTGGCGCTGAGCGGGGTGCGCAGCTCGTGCGAGGCGTTGGCCACGAACCGGCGCTGCGACTCGAACGCGGCCTCCAGCCGCCCGAACAGGCCGTTGAGCGTGTCCCCGAGCTCGGTGAACTCGTTGTCCCGGGCGCCGGGCACCAGCCGCCGGTTCAGGTTGCTGGCCGAGATGTCCCGCGCGGTCGCGGTGATCGTGCGCAGCGGCCGCAGGAACCGGCCCGCGATCAGCCAGCCGACCACCAGCGCGACGGCGGCCAGGGCCAGCAGCGTGATCGTGGCGCGGAACTGCTGGGCCTGCTGGCTGGCGTTCATCAGCGCGACGTCATGCGGGGAGGCGTGCGCGGGCAGCGACTCGCGGATGGTGAAGATCGGCACGGCCAGCACCGCCACCCCGGCGGCCACCAGGAACCCGGCGTACAGCAGCGTGAGCTGGGCACGCAGGGTCAGGCCCCGTCTCATGCCTCCACCCGGTAGCCGCCGTCCCGGACGGTGTGCACCACCGGTGGCTCGCCCAGCTTGGCCCGCAGCCGGTACATGGTCTGCTTGACCGCGGTGGTGAACGGGTCGGCCGCCTCGTCCCACACCTGGTCCAGCAGTTCCTCGGCGGACACCACCCGGCCCGCCGCGGCCAGCAGGTACTCCAGGACCGCGAACTCCTTGGCGCTGAGCGGCAGCCGCCGCCCGGCCCGGGTGGCGACCCGGCTGGCCGGGTCCAGCCGGATGTCAGCGTGCTGCAGCACCGGCGGCAGCGGCGGCACCGCGCGGCGGCCGAGCGCGCGGACCCGGGCGGTCAGCTCGGGAAAGTCGAACGGCTTGGCCAGGTAGTCGTCGGCGCCCAGGTTGAGGCCCTCGACCCGGTCGGTGAGGCTGCCCGCCGCGGTCAGCATCAGGATCCGGCTGGCCGCCCGGCCGGCCGCCAGCCGCCGGCACACCTCATCGCCGTGCACCCCGGGCAGGTCCCGGTCCAGCACCACCACGTCGTAGCCGGTGACGGCCAGGTGCTCCAGCGCGGCGTGCCCGTCCCGGACGACATCGACCGCCATCCCCTCCCGGCGCAGCCCGGTCCCGATGGCCCGGGCCATCGGCTCGAAGTCCTCCACCACCAGCACCCTCACTGTGCCTCCTTGTGCCTCCGGCGCGCTCATAACCGCCGAGCTTCCCTCGTCACTCGGTCGCTCGTTCCTCGCTCCCTCGCTCCTCAGTCCAGTCGGCGGCGCGCGCCTTTGGCACTTCAAGCATGCCAGCGCGCAGGTCTCAGCCAGGTCTCAGCGGCGCGCACCGTGCCGAGACCGCCCGCCGCGTAGAACCTGCTTCATGAGCGAAACAACCATTGACGTGGCCGGGCTGCGCAAGCGGTTCGGGACCACGCTGGCCCTGGACGGGATGACGTTCACCGTCCAGCCCGGCCAGGTGACCGGGTTCGTCGGCCCGAACGGGGCCGGCAAGTCCACCACGATGCGGGTCGTCCTCGGCCTGGACGCGCCGGACGCGGGCACCGCGCTGATCGGCGGGCGGCGGTACGCCAGCCTGCACCGGCCGCTGACCATGATCGGCTCGCTGCTGGACGCGGCCGCCCTGCAGCCG
>DATCUG010000632.1:0-2514 GCA_036567525.1 Streptosporangiaceae bacterium
CGCAGCAGCGCGGCGTAGGCGCGCGCATCCTCGTGGTCGCCCGCGATCACCAGGCCGGCCGCGTCCGGCATGCCCCGGCGCACCTCGGTGAGCCGCTTGTCCGCCGCCTCAAGCACCCGCTGCACCCACTCACCCTCCGGGTCGAGCGCGGTGCGCCAGGCCTGGGCGAGCTGATCGGGCAGCATCGGGGTGCCCAGGGTGCCGGTGATCTCGTCGCCGGCCCGGGTCCGCCAGCGCATCTCGCCCGAGTAGGCCAGGAAGATCACCGGCCGGACCACGCCGTCGCCCAGGGCCGGCCCGTAGCCGTACACGTAGTCGGACACGCTGCGCCGGCTGCCATCGGGTTCCGGGGCGTACGTCACGAACGGGATCGGGTTGGTGTCGGTGCGGAACGGTGTCCCGGTCAGGGCCAGCCGCCGCCGGGCCGGCTCGAACGCCTCGCGGACCGCGTCGCCCCAGGACAGCGCGTCCCCGGCGTGGTGGATCTCGTCGAAGATGACCAGCGTCCGCCGGTTCTCGGTGCGCGCCCGGTGCAGCACCGGGTGCGCGGCCACCTGGGCGTAGGTCACCGCGACGCCGGTGAAGTCGGCCGACGCGCGGCCCTGCGCGTTGCGGTAGCTGGAGTCCAGCGAGATGCCCACGTAGTGCGCGGCCTGCGCCCACTGGTGCTTGAGATGCTCGGTGGGGGTGACCACGGTCACCGCGGCGATCTCGCGCCGGGCCAGCAGTTCGGCCGCGACCGTCAGCGCCCACGCGGTCTTGCCCGCGCCGGGCGTCGCGACCAGCAGGAAATCCCGCCGCGGCCGCCCGAAGTACTCCCGGTAGGCCGCTTTCTGCCAGCCCCGCAAACTGAGCAGAAGATCTGGCCGAACGCTCCCTGATGGGCTGGTGGCGTCATCCTCTGGCGCGGTCGCGGGGGTAGTCACAGGGACGGAAGGCTACCAGCGGCCGGCCGCCACGGCGGGGTGGCTACTGGTCGTGCCGCGCGTCCGCTAGCTCGGCCGGCCCCTCATCCTCCTCGTCGTCCCGGGTGGCGCGGGGCCGGCCACGGCCGCGCATCCGGCCCGCGTGGCCGGGCAGCCGGCCGGCGTCGGCCAGTGCCCGGCGGAGCAGGAACTCGATCTGGGCGTTGGTGCTGCGCAGCTCGTCCGCGGCCCACCGGGCCAGCGCGTCGTGCACGGCTGGGTCCAGCCGCAGCAGCATCCCCTTGCGTTCGGTCAACCTGGACGCCGTTCTGTCACTGGTACAGCGAGCCGGTATTGACCACTTGCTGGGTGGCCTGCTCGCTGCACAGCACCACGAGCAGGTTGGACACCATGGCCGCCTTGCGTTCCTCGTCCAGTGCCACCACGTCCTGTTCCTCGAGCCGGCGCAGGGCCAGGTCGACCATGCCCACCGCGCCCTCGACGATCCGCTGCCGGGCCGCCACCACCGCGCTGGCCTGCTGACGGCGCAGCATGGCCTGGGCGATCTCGGAAGCGTAGGACAGCCGGGTCAGCCGGGACTCGACAATGGTCACCCCGGCCGAAGCGACCCGGGCGGCGATCTCGGCGGACAGCTGGGTGGTGATGTCGTCGGCATTGGCCCGCAGCGACAGCTGGCCGGGCTCGCCGGTGTCGTACGGGTAGCTGGTAGCGATGTGCCGGACCGCGGTCTCGGTCTGGATGGCGACGAACTTGACGAAGTCATCAACCGCGTACAGCGCCTTGGCCGTGTCCGCCACCTGCCAGACGACCACGGCCGCGATCTCGATCGGGTTGCCGTCGGCATCGTTCACCTTGGCCACCGCGGTCTCGTGGTTGCGGATCCGGGTGGAAATCTTGCGCCGCTTGGTGAACGGGTTGACGAAGCGCATGCCCGGCTGCCGGACCGTGCCCTTGTACTGGCCGAACAGCTGCACCACCCGGGCCTCACCGGCCTGGATCGGGGTCAGCCCGCTCAGTCCCAGCGAGCCGGCCGTCAGCAGGATGACGATGAGCACAGTCAGGCCGCCCGCCGCGCCGCTGCTCATGTTACGTGCGGCGAAGATCAGCCAGATGCCGATGGCCAGCAGCAGAATGCTGGCCAGCATGACCGGCACGCCCGGAGCGGACGGGGCCACCCACTCGGCGAGTGGCTGGCCGGACTGCCCCGGGGGCGGCGTCGCCGGGCCGGGCGCCATGACGCCCGCTGACCCAGGCACGGGTACGTGGGACGCTGGTCGCTGCGGGGCAGGTGGCGGGGTGCCGGGCGCCTCCGGGTGCGGCGCTGGTGCGCTATCTGTGGCCATCGTGGTCTCCTCGACGTCTATTGCTGATACTAGACGCTTATCATAGTGATATCATTTTTCTGGGCAAGATCGGCGTGTCGCGCCGGGCCACGAAATCACCCAGAAAACTTGTTGGCGGCGCCGGGGTTCGCGGCTCTCCTAAGCGACTGGCCCGCGGGCGGCGCAGGGGCCCGCCCGCGGGCGGCCGGGCAGTGCCGGGGGACGGCAGGTTGGGCCGGGCAAGATTGCTGACGTCAGCCCGCGCC
>DATCUG010000633.1:0-7100 GCA_036567525.1 Streptosporangiaceae bacterium
CCGGGTGCCCTTGTCCCGCTTGGCCCGGGACGCGGCCTGCTTCGGGGCGGCCATCAGAGCTTCCCTTGCAGGCTGGTGATGGTGGCCGAACCGCACACGCTGGACGGCTGGTTATTGGTCACCTTGCAGATCGCGGCGGTCAGGATGTTGGCCGCCCCGTCCGCGCCCTGCGCGATCGCGGTCGACTTGTCGCTCAGCGCGGCCGCCACCTCGGCCCAGGTCTTGTTCTGCAGCACCTGCGGGTTGTACTGCGCGCCGTGGATCAGGTACTTGCCGCCCAGGTCGAGGAACGGGATCGCACCTTCCTCGCTGGACTTCACATACGGCGGATAGTCGTACTTGGTGAACAGCTTGTTCTGCGCGCTGGTCGGCGTCTGCAGCGTGCTGTTCTCAGTCAGGCCGGCCGTCTCCACCGGGGTGAACGTCAGGTACTTGCTGGTGTAGTGCGAGCCGTAGAACGTCAGCGTCGGGGTGCTCGGGTACACGTCGGTGCTGGACGAGTGGATGCCGTGCAGCCCGGTGAACGTGCCGAACCGGCTCAGCGCCTGCACCATGGACCACCGCTCGGTCGCGCAGTACGGGCAGTACTCGCCGCCCATATACAGGATCTCCGGCTTGCCGCCCGAGGTCAGCGGCGGAGCGCTGATCGGGGACACGGTGTTGGTGTAGGCACCGCCGCTGCCGATGGCGTCCAGCGTCGAGGACGGCACCGAGCTGATGTCCTTGGTCACGCTGGCCGGCAGCGCGGAGCCGGCCACCCCGCCCGACGAGCCGGCCGAGCCGCCCTTGTGCAGCGCCTTGATGAAAAGAAAGGCGACCACGATGACCACGACGCCGACGATGCTGCCAATGGTCAGGAACATCCGGTTCCGGATCTCCTGCTTCCGCTGCGCAGCCCGCTGCGCCGCGATCTTTTCCCGGGCGCTTGCCTGCTTGACTCTGCTCGCCTTACCCATGTCCCGTCCTCGTGCGTGCGGCCAATGGCGGCCGGCCAGGGTCCATCGTAGGGCGCATCACGGGATGAGGCTGCCCGGTTCGCGGGCCGCTGGCGTGGTCAGTAACGAACCGTTCCCCGCAGCCCAGGCAGCTATCTGGGCTCGCGAGGTGAAGCCCAGCTTGGCCAGGATATTCGCAACATGCCGGGCCGCGGTAGCCGGACTGATCACTAGCTCCCCGGCGATGGCCCGGTTGCTGTAACCCTGGGCGATAAGCGCGGTAATTTCGCGTTCCCGTGGC
The DNA here is from genome assembly GCA_036567525.1 of Streptosporangiaceae bacterium. Lineage (GTDB taxonomy): Bacteria > Actinomycetota > Actinomycetes > Streptosporangiales > Streptosporangiaceae > RYN-230. The sequence continues at coordinate 1,237 of DATCUG010000633.1, forward strand.
GTCAGCGACGACTGCGGTCCCAGCGCAGGCAGGCTCCGCACCGGCGCGGACGGCGCCGACGGCGCGGCCCGGCGCGGGCGGAGCACCAGGGCCACGGCGGCGTCCGCGGTCAGCCCGAGGCCGCGCTGCCAGTGCTGGCTGAGCACCTCCGTGCCCAGGCTGCGCGCCGGGTCGAGCTGCCGCTGGATCCGTTCCGCGGACAGCGCGGGCAGGCCGGCCGCGGCGCGCAGCGCGGCCGCCGCCGCGGTGAGCTGCACGGCCAGCCCAGGGTCACCCTCCCGGGCGGTCAGGGTGGCCACCGCTTCCAGGCCGCGGGCCACCCCGATCCGGGCGCCGGTGTGCCAGCTCAGCCGCAGGCTCTCGATCAGGTGCTCCCGGGCCACCGCCAGGTCGCCCTGGTCCAGCGCGACCCGGCCGATGCCGGCCAGCGCGCGGGCGATGTCCGGCCGGGAATCGATCTCGCGCAGGATGGGCAGCGCCTCCCGGTAGCACGCGATGGCCCCGGCCGGGTCGCGGCGCAGCCGGGCCAGTGCGCCCAGGCCGAGCAGCGTGCGGGCCACCCCCCACTGCTGGTCGATGCCGCGCATCACGGCCAGCGCGGCCTCGCCGAGCTGGCCGGCTTCGCGCAGCTTGCCGTGCGCCGCGGCCAGCGTGGCCTGGGTGCCCAGCGCGTAGCCCTCGTTCCAGCCGTTGCCGGCCTGACGCGCGGTGGCCAGCGCGCCGGCCGCGCAGCGCTCCGCCTCGTCCAGCTGGCCTGCGTGCAGCGCGGCCTCGGCCAGCACGTTGAACGCGGTCGCGGTCCAGATCAGCTGCCCGGCCGAGCGGCACAGCTCCAGGCCCTGCCGGGCCCAGTCCTGGGCGGCGGCGGGCTGGTTGGGCATGATGAGCTGGGCCCGCCCGATCAGCGCCGCGCCGAGCACCGCGGGCGGCAGCCCGCTGTGGTCCGAGGCGCTGTGGTCCGGGGCGCTGTGGTCCAGGGCCAGGAACCGGGCGAACCACTCCTCGCCCTCGTCGAAGTGGCCGCGGACGATCCAGCACGGCCGGACGGCGGTGCACAGCCGGAGCCCGCTCAGCACGTCCCCGGTGGCCTGGCAGCGGCCGAGCACCTGGCGGACGTTGCCGCTGTCCACGTCGTAGCGGCGGAACACGTCGACCGCGGCCTGCCAGCCGGCCGGGATCAGCGCCAGGCCCACCGCCTCGGCGTGCTCGCACACGATCAGCGCGTAGTCCCGCAGCCGGAGCTGGACGGCCGCGGACTCGCCCGCGTCGGCCAGCCGCTGCGCCGCGTAAGCCCGGATGCTGTCCAGCATCCGGTACCGGGCCTGGCCGAGCACCTCCGGCTCCACCACGACCAGGGACTTGTCCACCAGCCCGGCGGTCAGCCCGATGATGTCCTCGGCGGGCAGCAGCCGGTCCGCGCAGACCTGCTCGGCCATCTCCAGCGACCAGCCGGCGAACACGGACAGCCGGCGCAGCAGCACCTGCTCCGGGCCGGACAGCAGTTCGTGACTCCAGTCGATGGTGGCGCGCAGCGTGCGCTGCCGGGGCGGCGCGGTCCGGTCGCCCGGGCCGAGCAGGGTGAAGCGGTCGGCCAGCCGGGCCGCGATCTGCTCGGCGGACAGCACGGTGACCCGGGCCGCGGCCAGCTCGATGGCCAGCGGGACCCCGTCCAGGGCCCGGCAGATGGTGGCCACCGCGCTGGCGTTGCGCTCGGTGACGGCGAACCCGGGCCGGGCGGCCGCGGCCCGGTCGGCGAACAGCGCGACCGCCTCGTAACTGGTAAGGCCGGCCATGCCGGGCGGTGGGCCGGGTGGCGGCACCGCGAGCGGTGCGACCTGCCAGACCGCCTCCTGCGGGATGCGCAGCGGCTCCTGGCTGGTGGCCACGATGCGGACCCCGGGGCAGCCGGCCAGCAGCCGCTGGCACAGCGTGGCGCACGCGTCCACCAGGTGCTCACAGTTGTCCAGCAGTACCAGCACCTGCCGGGCGCCCAGCGCGTCGGCCAGCGTGTCCAGCAGGTTCCGGCCGGCCTCGCCGTCGATGCCGAGCAGCGCGGCCATCCGGGACACGATCAGGTCCGGCTCCCACACGTCACCCAGTTCGACCACGAACACGCCGTCCGGGTACTGCTCACGGACCGCGGTGAGCAGCCGCAGCGCGAGCCGGGTCTTGCCGATGCCGCCCGCGCCGCACAACGTGAGCTGCCGCGTCTGGCGCAGCGCCAGCCGCAGATCGCTCAGCTCGCGTTCCCGCCCGATGAAGCGGTTTGGCTCCACGGGCAGATATGTGGAAAGTACCGCCAGCTCCATTTGCCTATAACCAGGTAACTACCGCCCGGGTTCAGTCTCGCACCAAGCGGCCCCGGTGTCCCACTGAGCCGGTACGCCGGCTCGTGTGTTGCCGGAACTTGATGTTAGATCTTCTTGCGCCGCGCAACCCACGGTAGCTATTTTCGTGGGCATGGCGCGTACCCGGCGGAGCAAGCTGCTGATGATCATCTGCCTGGGCCTGGCCGTGGCCGGCTGTGCCTCGCCCAGCTCAGGCTCGTCCAGCCCGGCGGCCACGGGCACGGCCAGCGTGGCCTACGCCTCGTCGCTGCAGTTCCTGAACGAGAAGGTGGTCAGCCCGGCCTTCACCAAGGCCACCGGCTACCAGTTCTCCGGCCACGGTGCGTCCTCCGGCGAGCTGGAAGCCGACATCGCGGCCAAGGAGCTCACCCCGAACGTGTTCCAGAGCGTGGGCGGTGACAACATCACCCCGCTGGAGCCCCGCTTCACCAAGTGGTACATCCCCTACGCGGGCACCCAGATGGTGCTGGCCTACAACCCGGACAGCAAGTACGCCAGCCAGTTCAAGGCGTACGCGGACGGGTCCAGGCCGCTCAAGGGCCTGTTCACGCTGCTGGCCACGAAGGGCCTCAAGCTGGGCCGGACCGACCCGAACATCGACCCGCAGGGCCGCGACTTCATCTTCATGCTCGAGCTCGCGCAGATGTACTACCACCTGCCCAGGGACACGGTCAGCAAGATCCTCGGCACGCCGGACTACGGCACGGCCAGCTCGTCGCAGATCTATGCGGAATCCTCGCTGGACGCCACGCTGCAGTCCGGCCAGCTCGACGCGGCCAGCGCGTTCATCACCCAGGCCGTGCCGCTGCACCTGGACTACATCAAGCTGCCGCCGCAGATCAGTCTCGGTGATGCCTCGATGGCCGATCAGTACGCTAAGGCAACTGTGACCATCAAGCCGCCGGGCAAGCCCGCGACGACCAAGAGCGGCTCGCCGCAGGTGATCGACATCACCATGATCGGCAAGCCCACCGCGGCCGGCACCGCGTTCGTCAGGTACACGCTGTCCCAGGCCGGGCTGGCTCGCTACAAGCAGGGCGGGTTCACGCTGATCCCACCGACCGTGGTCGGCGACAGCAGCGCGGTCCCGGCGGCCATCCGGAATGAGCTGGGCGGCTAGCCCGCCGGGCCAGGTCGCTGGGTCGCCGGTCCGCCGGGCCCTGGGCTCGGCATCGGCCATCGCCGCACTGGCCGGCGCCGGCCTGGTCTGGCTGGCGCTGCTCGGGCCGGTGATCGCGCTGCTCGCCCACCTGTCCTGGTCCAGCGTCAAGGCGGCGCTGACCCTCCCGGGCGCGCTCGACCCACTGGTCGTGTCGGTGCAGTCCGGGGCGATCACACTGGCCGTGCTGCTGCTGCTGGGCACCCCGCTGGCCTGGAAGCTGGCCCAGGGCACGCTGCCGTTCCCGCGCATCTGGGAGACCGGCGTGCTGCTCAGCCTGCTGCTGCCGCCGCTGGTCATCGGCCTGCTGCTGATCTTCATGATCGGCCCGTACACCCCGATCGGGGAAGTTCTCGGCCACTTCAGCCTGTCCGCCACCAACACGTTCCTGGCCCTGGTCATCGCCGAGGTGTATGAGTCGGCGCCGTACTACGTGCTGGGCGCGCAGGCCGCGTTCAGCGCGGTCGAGCCGGGTATCCGGGAGCAGGCCGCGCTGCTCGGCGACCGGCCGTCCCGGGTGGCGCGCCGGGTGACCCTGCCGCTGGCCGCGCCCGGCCTGGCCACCGCGCTCGCGGTGGCCTGGGCCCGGGCCATGGGTGCGTTCGGCGCGGTGGTGATCATCGCGTACCACCCGTACGGGATACCGTTGCAGATCTGGACCACCTTGCAGGAGACCGGCCTGCCCACGGCGCTGCCCTATGCCCTGGTCCTGCTCGTGGTGGCGCTGCCACTGCCGCTGGCCGCCTACATCTGGAGCGCGCGTGCTCAACGCCGACGTCGAGGTTGACCGCCGGGACTTCACGGTCCGGGTGGCCTTCGCCGTCGCGCCCGGGGAACGGCTCGCCCTGTTCGGCCCGTCCGGGGCGGGCAAGACCACGATCCTGGAGGTCATCGCCGGGCTGGTGCCGCCGCGCCGCGGGACCGTGCAGCTGAACGGGCGCACGCTCACCCGGACCGACCGGCCGCGCTGCGCGGTGCCGCCGTGGCGCCGCCAGGTCGGCCTGCTCCGCCAGGATCCGGCCCTGTTCCCGCACCTGTCGGTCCGGCAGAACCTGACCTACGCGCCGGGCGCGGCCGGGCGGGGCGGCGAGATCGGGCAGATCGCCAGCCGGCTCGGCATCAGCGGGCTGCTCGGCGACCGGCCGGCCCGGCTGTCCGGCGGCCAGGCGCACCGGGTCGCGCTCGGCCGGCTGCTGCTGGCGCACTGTCACGCGCTGCTGCTGGATGAGCCGTACACCGGCCTGGACGCCTTGCTCCGCCGTGACCTCACCGACCTGGTCCGTGACCTGGTCGCGGCGCGCCAGGTGCCCGCCGTCCTGGTGGCCCATGAACTGGCCGCCGCGCAGGCGTTCGCCGACCGGCTGGCCGTGCTGGACCGCGGTCAGATCCTGCAGGAAGGCTCGCCGTCCGAGGTGGTCACCAGCCCGGCCAGCCGCCGGGTCGCGGAACTGGTCGGCTACCGCTGCTTCCTGCCGCTGCCGGGATCCGCCACCCCGGACGGCAGCGTGGCGGGCGTGCACCCGGAGCGGGTGCTGCCGGGCGCGCAGCCGGACCGCGGGCTGGTGCTGACCGGCCAGGTCGCGTCGTGCCGCCCGGCCGGGGCCGGCTGGGAGGCGGCCGTCGACGTGGCTGGCACCGCGCTGACCGTGCGGCTGGCGGACGAGCCAGCCAGCGGCCAGCTCGTGCTCACCCTGCTCGATCCGCCGTACTTCGGCCCGGACGGGGCCCGGCTGGCTGCCCAGGTGACCCAGTGACCGGGCACAACGCAGCGCTCAACGGCGGGATGCGGCTGCGGGCCACCCGGCAGGCCCGCGGCTACTCGCAGCAGCAGCTGGCCGGCATGGCCGGGGTGTCCCGGCAGGCGGTGTCCGCGGTCGAGGCCGGGCATTCCGACCCGTCGCTGCGGGTGGCCCTGGCCCTGGCCAGCGCGCTGGGCGTGACCGTGGAGGAGCTGTTCGGGCCGCAGCTGCCCACCCCGGTGGTGGGCGCCCGCCCGGTCGCGCCGCTCGGCGGGACCGGCGCCCGGGTCAGCCTGGCCCCGATGGGGGAGTCGTTCGTCGCGCTGCCCATGCTGGCCGACGCGGCCACCCGGACCGGGTTCCGCCCGGCCGGCGGCGTGGTCGCGATGCCCGCCGGGCCGGCCCCGGCCACCCCGGTCCGCCCGCTCGGCCCGCCCCGGCCGACCGTGCTGGTAGCCGGCTGTGACCCGGCGCTGCCGCTGCTGGAGACGCCGCTGGCCCAGCTCGACCCGCCGGTCGGGTTCAGCTGGTGGCCGTGCGGCAGTGCCGAGGCGCTCCGGCTGGCCGCGGCCGGCCTGGTGCACGCCGCGGGTGCCCATCTGCTCGGCCGGTCCGGGG
>DATCUG010000634.1:0-4049 GCA_036567525.1 Streptosporangiaceae bacterium
CATGCGGGCCAGCAACGACGGGATGGCCACGGCGGTGAGGACGATGGCTGCCACCCCGCTCATCAGCCGGTGGGTTCGCCGGGGATATGGAACAGGGGGCGCCACGGGGAGCCGGACGGGTTGCTCAGTACGGCTCCCGGCGCCACGCCCTGGTTGCTCCACTTGGCCACGTACGGCTCGCCCTTGTACAGCACCTTGTCCCCAGCCGTGTACGTCCGCCGCAGTCCCCACGCCGGATAGGTGCCACGCCGCAGCCGGTGGATGACCGGCGCGTGGTCTCCAGGCAGCACCGGCCCGAGCAGCTCCCATGGCGTCTCGTAGTCGAACTGCACCTGGGCGGCCGGGTCCTCGCCGGTGTTGTACCACTTGGCCTGGTAGATCTCGCCGTTCTCGACCACCTTGTAGTTCTGCGGGTACTGCGCGGTCGGCGACCACTGGGGGTACGGCGCGTCCTTCGGGTCCAGGTTGGGCTTGGGCAGCAGGACGTTGGCGGTGGGGCTGCGCCCGGCCGTGGCCTGGCCGTGCACGGCGCTGAAGATGTGCGAGAACTGCAGGCCGGACTGGGCCGTGCCGCTGCACGTGCTGGACAGCAGGCCGTTCTCCGGGAAGGCCGAGCCGCACTGGGTGTCCCGGTTCAGCGACCATAGCGAGAGCCGCCCCAGGTGCAGCCCGCTGGCGAAGCGCAGCAGGTCCTGCGCATCGGCCACGGTGAACCGCTCACCCTGGATGTCGTTCTGGCCGACCATGACCGTGACGCCGATCCGCTGCCAGACCTGTGCCGCGGTGAGCTGCAGGCCGTACCGCGGCAGCAGCGTGACGAGCTGGTTGTGCGTGGCCTGCAGCGCGCTCTCCACCTCGGGCAGCATGCTGCCGCCCGCCGGGGCCTGGCCGAAGTCCATGGCCATGATGTTGACCCCGGTAATGGAGGCTCGGGCGCGCAGCATGGCCTGGATGACGGACAGCGCATTGTCCTGCAGACCGTCCGGCTCGACCGGGAGGGTCAGCCACACCGCGAGCTTGCGGTGCTGCGCCTTGGCTGCCTGCTCCAGCGCCGCGATCGCGGCCGCGCGGCGCTCGGTGGCCTGGAAGTTGTCCAGCGCGGCCCCCTCGATGTCCAAGTCGATGGTGGACAGGTGGTACTGGCTGATCACCGTCTGGTAGGCCTGGGTCAGGCGGGCCACGCTGGTGCAGGCCACGTCGAGGCTGGTGTGCGCCTTGCCGCCGAACGACGCGATGACCTGGGCGCCGTCCTGCTGCAGCTGGGCGATCCGGGAGCCGAGCGTGAGCGTCTGATTGGCCCCGGCCAGGGTGTACGTGCCACCCCAGCTCGGGGTGCAGGACGCCTTGGGGTCGGCGACCACGAAACCGAGGATGGACTGCTGAGCCGGGTTGGCCGACGCGTTCTGGAACTGGTATGTCGGCGGCAGCGTCACGTCCACGTACGGCGCGAACCAGGTCTGGTGCGGGCCGGTGATGACCGTGTTCTCCCGGTGCTGCCAGCCCAGGTAGCCGCCATACCCCAGGCCAGCCAGCAGGCAGACGGCGACCAGGATGCGCAGCAGGGACAGCCGCCGCCGCGGCTCGCCGGCCAGTACGGCCGCGTCCTCGGCCGGCCGCGGCCCCGCACCACCCGGCCACGTCCCTACACCACCCGGCCCAACCACCGTGCCGGAGACCACGGCCGCGCCAGCCCGGGACGCCAGCTCACCCGGCTGCCCGTCACGGCCGGGGAACCCGGCGGGCAGCGCGAACTGCCCGGTGTCGGTCAGGCCGACCTCCAGCACGCTGCGCCAGTCGGTCGACGGCGGCGGGGGCGGCACCGCGCGCCGTCCGGGCAGCCGGCGCCGGTGACTGCGGGCCGGCTTGAGGAACAGCCCGGCGAAATGGATCCACGCGTCGACCACGGAATTGCGCAGCCCGATGAACGCCAGGACCGCGTACCCGGCCAGGATGACGTTCAGCGTGGCATAGGCCATGTTCTCCACCTGGTGATGCCGGTAGGCGGAGTACAGCGTCCAGGCGGCCAGCCCGATGACCAGGTATGGCGCGATCACGAAGAACGGCGGCGCGACCGTCCGGTTGTGCACCTTGGGGGTGCGCGCGAACGCGGCCTTGGACGCGGTGATGCCCTGGACCAGCGAGGACACCGTGCCGGCCAGGTTCACCGGCAGCAGCATCAGGTTGAAGCCGTAGATGCGGAAGATGTCCATCCGCTTGTAGCCGCAGTACCGCAGGTCACTGGCCATGGCCAGGAAGTACGGCAGGGCGACCAGGCCGAGCAGCGGGCTGATCAGGGTGGCGTTGAACGGGAAGGCGAGCAGAATCAGCAGGCTGAACGAGCTCCAGCAGATGGACGCCATGTAGTTCCAGCGCAGGAACAGCTCGCCGAACCGGGTCCGCGAGCCGCGGGACTTGCGGGCCCGGGACTGCTGGCGCAGCTTGGGCAGGATGAGCAGGCCGCCGTTGGCCCAGCGCTGCCGCTGGATGCACAGCGAGCCGAAGTCCGGCGGGGTCGCGCTGTAGCTCATCCGCTCCGGCACATTGAACAGCCGCCAGCCGTGGATGCCCATGTCGATGGTGGACTCGGTGTCCTCGATGACGGTCCGGTCCTTGATGTAGTGCCGGACCTCCCAGTCGCCGAGGTACGCGGTCTCCGCGATCTCATCCAGCGCCCGCTTGCGGATCACCGCGTTGGCGCCGACCCAGAACGTGGCGTCGTAGTAGGTCAGCCCCTGGTGCACGATGTGCTGCAGGTCGGTGGTGGCGCCGGCGATCCGCTCGATCCGGGTGGCCGAGCCGGGGAACGAGCTGTACGGGGTCTGCGCGATGGCCGTCTGCCGGTGCTCGCCCTGCTCCAGCAGGTACACCAGGCGCAGGCAGTACTCCGGCAGCACGACGCTGTCCGCGTCCAGCGTGACCACGTAATCGGAATCCGGCACGATCAGCTCACTGCGCTCCGGGCTGGCCGGGACGAGGGCCAGCCCGGTCGGGGTCTGCGCGTACCGGTAAGTGCCGCCCATCAGGCCGATGTAGCTGTTCAGGTTCATCGCCTTGTTCGGCTCATGGGACAGCGAGACGAACCGCTTGCGCTCGAAGCTGGTCACCTCGGCGCTGAACGTCCAGCACAGCCGCCGGTACAGGCGGCGCAGCTGGGACGGGCTGAGCACCACCCCCTCGGCCAGCGACTCGCGCAGCGCCAGCGCGATCGCGCGCAGCGACTCGGACAGCCGCAGCACCACCTCGTTGGCGAAGAACGCGTCGGCGTGGTCGGTGATCTCCTGCTGGACAGCCAGGTTCTCCAGCCAGCCGACGGCGGCGTCGTAGTTCTGGATCAGGTCGACCATCACCGGGAACCCGGGCCGGGCCCCGGAACCGAACCCGGCCTCGAACGTCTGCAGCGCGCGGGTGAACCGGCCGGCCGGGGCGGCCAGCAACTGCTCGATCTCGCCGGGCAGCGCCCGGGCCGCCCGGAGCAGGTCCCGGGCCCGCTCGGTGCGCGGCGTCTGCGGGTCGTCGATCAGCAGCACGATCCGCTTGCCCGGGTACTCCTGGAGCGCGGCGGACAGCAGGGTGTTCCGGATGACCTGGGCGTCTTCCTGGTAGGACGGCACGATCGTGGTCAGCGTCGGCATGGTGATGTCGTAGAACCGCTCCAGCACGGCCCGGCTGGTCCGGTGGTGGCTGCGGGTGCGGTAGAAGTACCCAAGCCGGCTGAGCAGGTAGGCCAGCGAGGACGCGGTCAGCACGGTGACGATCAGCAGATACATGATCGACTCGGCGCGGTCCACCGAGCCTGAGTAATGCTGGTTGAGCAAGTCCTTGAGTAGCCACCAGATGAAGTAGCCGACCCAGGCGGTCACGGTGAGCATGATGGCCAGCCGCCCCATGGCCAGCCGCCGGTCGCTGACCGGCCGGGCCACCACCGGCATCGCGCGGGTGCGCCGGTCATGACCCCACTGGCGGCGCCGCCGCCGGCTACCGTCCCGGTGTGTCCGCCGTGGCGCGAGCTGGGCCCGGGCCGGCCCGGGCGGCGCCGGCGCGTACGGCTG
>DATCUG010000635.1:0-5307 GCA_036567525.1 Streptosporangiaceae bacterium
GGCGATCAGCGCGGTGCGGCGCAGCGCCCGGCGGGCGGTCCGGCACGCCTGGGCCAGCGAGCCGCTGCCACCGGCCCGGGGCGAGCTGCTCCGGCTGGTCGCGGCCCGGCCCGGCCTCGCGGTGGCCGAGGCGGCCCAGGAACTGCACCTGGCCCCCAACACGGTCAGCACCCTGGTCGGCAAGCTGGCCGACCAGGGCCTGCTCAGCCGCACAAGGGACCAGCCCGACGGCCGTTCGGTCCGCCTGCACGTCACGGGCAAGGGCCAGGCCCGGATCGAAGAGTTCCGCGACGTGCGGGCCGAACTGGCCGCCCGCGCCCTGGCCCGCCTGCCCGGCAACGACCGCCAGACGCTGCTTAACGCCATTCCCGCGCTGGTCCGGCTAGCTGAGCAGATGGAGACCCCATGACAGCGGACAGCGCCGTCGGCCAGCCAGCCCCGGGCGAACCGGACCCCGCCGCCCAGCCCGCGGTCATCGTGCAGGACGTGACGTACCGGTTCGGGGAGTACACCGCGGTCGATCACGTGAGCCTGCTCATCCGGCCGGGCGAGACGTTCGGCCTGCTCGGCCCGAACGGGGCCGGCAAGACGACCACGATCCGGATGCTGACCACGCTGCTCAAGCCGGTCACCGGCCGGATCACCGTGTTCGGCACCGGCACCACCGCGCAGCCGATGCGGGTCCGCCGGATGATCGGCTACGTGCCCCAGCTCCTGTCCGCGGACGCCAGCCTGACCGGCCAGGAGAACATCGAGCTGTTCGCCCGGCTGTTCGACGTGCCGCGCGCGGTCCGCCGCCAGCGGGTCGCGGAAGCGCTGGCCGCGATGGGCCTGACCGAGCCCGCACAGCGGCTGGTCAAGACGTACTCCGGCGGCATGGTCCGGCGGCTGGAACTGGCCCAGGCGCTGGTCAACGCGCCGCGGCTGCTGGTCCTGGACGAGCCCACGGTGGGCCTGGACCCGATCGCCCGGGCCGACGTGTGGCGGCACATCAGCCGACTGCGGGAACGGGCCGGGATGACCGTGCTGATGACCACGCACCACATGGAAGAGGCCGACCTGCATTGCAGCCGGGTGGCGCTGATGCACCGGGGCACGGTGCGGGCCACCGGGTCGCCCGCTGAGCTGAAGGCCACGCTGGGGCCGGACGCGACGCTGGATGACGTGTTCCGCCACTTCACCGGCGGGACGCTGGACGAGGAGACCGGCAAGGGAGACATCCGTGACGTCCGCCGCGCCCGGCGCACCGCCCGCCGTCTGGGCTGACCAGGACCCGGGCGGCGGCCGGGTCACCATCCGCCAGCTGGCCAGCCGGATGGCCACGCTGTGCTGGGTGGAGCTGCGCAAGCTACGGCACGACCGCACCGAGCTGTACACCCGGGCCATCCAGCCCGCGCTGTGGCTGCTCATCTTCGGCGAGACGTTCAACCGGATCCACGCCATCCGCACCCCGCACGGCGTCCCCTACCTGGCCTACCTGGCCCCCGGCATCCTGGCCCAGTCGGCGCTGTTCATAGCGATCTTCTACGGCATCCAGATCATCTGGGAGCGGGACGCGGGCGTGCTGACCAAGCTCATGGTCACCCCGACGCCGCGGTCGGCGCTGATCACCGGCAAGGCGTTCGCGGCCGGCGTGCGGTCCGTCGTGCAGGCCGCCGTGGTCGTCATCCTGGCCGCCATCCTGGGCGTGTCGCTGACCCACAACCCGCTGAACCTGCTGGCCACCGCGGGCGTGGTCGTGCTCGGCTCGGCGTTCTTCTCCTGCCTGTCCATGTCCATCGCGGGCATCGCGCTGAACCGGGACCGGCTGATGGGCATCGGCCAGGCCATCACGATGCCGCTGTTCTTCAGCTCGAACGCGCTGTACCCGACCGCGCTGATGCCCGGCTGGCTGCAGGCGATCAGCCGGGTCAACCCGCTGTCCTACGAGGTGGACGCGCTGCGCGGGCTGCTGATCGGGATACCGACCAACCTGGCCCTGGATGTGCTCGTGCTGATCGGGTCGGCCGTCGCGGCCATCGTCGTCGCCTCGGCGCTGCTCCCCCGGCTGGCCAGGTAGCCGGTCAGTCAGGCGGCTCGGTGCCGTTGCCCAGGGATGCCCGCTCACCGAGGACCGCGCGGAGCAGCGTCTCGGCCGCATCGGCCGCGGTCCGGGCGGTGATCGCGTTGGTGTGCGCCCGGTCCAGGTTGCCCAACGCGATGCAGTCGTACGCCACCTGCGCGTCGTGCACGGCCAGTTCGAGCTGCCGGGAAGCCTCATCCAGGCTGATCGCCCGCCCCTCGTCCGATGGCATGCTCACGGTCGTCTCCCTCCTGACCCGGACTGCGCCTACTGGCCCTGGCGCGCACCAGCACTCCCGTCCGGGATGGCCAACCTTTACCCGGCCGGCCGCGAGCCATGCAAGCACGTGGGCAAGCCGGCCGGCCGCCGCGCCAGCCCGAGCCCGGCCCTACCATGAATCCGACCCCCTATCCACCACGAGGACGTGCCGCGAATGCCCGAGTTCCAGTACACCGACCTGCTGCCGCTAGGCGCCGACGCCACCGAGTACCGCCTGCTCAGCGCGGACGGCATCAGCACCCAGCGGGCGTTCGGCAGAGAATTCCTGGTGCTGGAGCCGGAGCTGCTGAGCATGCTGGCCCGGGAGGGGATGCGGGATATCGCGCACCTGCTGCGGCCCGGCCACCTGCGCCAGCTACGGTCCATCCTGGACGATCCGGAAGCCTCCCCTAACGATCGCCACGTGGCCCGTGACCTGCTGCAGAACGCGTGTATCGCGGCCGGTGGCGTGCTGCCCATGTGCCAGGACACCGGAACCGCGATCGTGATGGGCAAGCGGGGCGGCCAGGTGCTCACCGACGGGCGGGACGAGGAGCACCTGGCCCGCGGCATCTTCGACGCGTACACCCAGCTCAACCTGCGCTACTCCCAGCTCGCCCCGGCCACCATGTACGAGGAGCGCAACACCGGCAGCAACCTGCCGGCCCAGATCGAGATCTACGCCACGCCGGGCCGGGAGTACAAGTTCCTGTTCATGGCCAAGGGCGGCGGCTCGGCCAACAAGTCGTTCCTGTACCAGCAGACCAAGGCGGTGCTGAACCCCAGCGCGATGCAGGCTTTCCTGGAGGAGAAGATCCGCTCCCTGGGCACCGCCGCCTGCCCGCCGTATCACCTGGCCATCGTGGTCGGCGGGACCAGCGCCGAGTACGCGCTCAAGACGGCCAAGTACGCCTCGGCGCGGTACCTGGACACGCTGCCCGGGGCCGGCTCGGCCAGCGGGCACGGCTTCCGCGACCGCGAGCTGGAGCAGCAGGTGCTGGAGATCACCCGGAAGATCGGCATCGGCGCCCAGTTCGGCGGCAAGTACTTCTGCCACGACGTGCGGGTGGTCCGGCTGCCCCGGCACGGCGCGTCCTGCCCGGTGGCCATCGCGGTGTCCTGCTCGGCCGACCGGCAGGCCCTGGCCAAGATCACCCCGGACGGCGTGTTCCTGGAACGGCTGGAGACCGACCCGGCCCAGTACCTGCCGGACACCACCAATGACGAGCTGGCCGATGACGTGGTGCGCATCGACCTGAACCGGCCGATGGCCGAGATCCGCGCCGAGCTGAGCAAGTACCCGGTCGCGACCCGCCTCTCGCTGACCGGCCCGCTGGTGGTGGCGCGTGACATAGCCCACGCCAAGATTGCCGAACGGCTAGCGGCGGGGGCTGGGATGCCTTCCTACCTGGCCGACCACGCGGTGTACTACGCCGGCCCGGCCAAGACGCCGGAGGGATACGCATCGGGCTCGTTTGGCCCGACCACGGCCGGGCGGATGGATTCCTACGTGGCGCAGTTCCAGGCGGCCGGCGGGTCGTTCGTGATGCTGGCCAAGGGCAACCGGTCCCCCGCGGTGACCGCCGCGTGCAAGCAGTACGGCGGCTTCTACCTGGGTTCGATCGGCGGGGCGGCGGCCAAGCTGGCCCAGGATCACATCACCAAGGTCGAGGTGCTGGAGTACCCGGAACTCGGCATGGAAGCGGTCTGGCGCATCGAGGTGCGTGACTTCCCGGCCTTCATCATCACCGACGACAAGGGCAACGACTTCTTCACCCCGGAGCCGGAACCACCGCTGGTTACCATCGGCCCCCCGGCCGTAGCGCGAGATTCCAGATAACGACACGCGTTACTCTCATCCGCTTCCCAGGAAACTCCGGATAAAGCGCGTGTATCGTCCCGTGTCATGCACGTTGCGGCCAGCACGGGGCGGGTGGTCGCGGGGCGCTACCTCCTGCAGCACCCCATCGGCCGTGGCGCGATGGGTACCGTCTGGCGAGCTCAGGACTCACTCCTGGCCCGCGACGTGGCGGTCAAGGAGGTCCGGCTCCGCGGCCCGCTGCCCGACAAGCCCGGGTCACCGGGCGGCGGCCCGGTCACCGAGGAGACCCGGGTTCTGTACGCGCGCTCGCTGCGCGAGGCGCGCACCGCGGCCCGGCTGAACCACCCGGCAGTGATCACGGTCTTCGACGTGATCGAGGAAGCGAACGGCTGCCCGTGGATCGTGATGGAGCTGATCCAGGGCCGCTCGCTGGAGCACATCGTGGGCCAGGACGGCCCGCTGCCGCCGCGTCAGGCCGCCGACCTGGGCGGCCGGCTGCTCAGCGCACTGCGCTGCGCGCACGCGGCGGGCATCCTGCATCGTGATGTCAAGCCGAGCAACGTGCTGCTCGGCGCGGACGGCCGGGCCGTGCTGACCGACTTCGGCATCGCCACCCTGGAAGGCGACAGCACGCTCACCCAGGCCGGGATGGTCATGGGCACGCCCGGGTTCACCGCGCCGGAACGGGTCCGCGGCGAGCCGGCCAGCCCGGCGTCCGACCTGTGGTCGCTGGGCGCCACGCTGTTCGCGGCGGTGGAAGGGCACGGCCTGTTCGACGACCGGAAGACACCGCTGGCCATCCTGGCCGCGATCGCCAACGAGGAACCGCCGCGTCCGCGGCGGGCCGGGCCGCTCGGCCCGGCCATCGAGGCGCTGCTGCGCCGGGACCCGCGGGCCCGGCCGGACCCGGCCACCGCGGCCCGGATGCTGGCCGCGGCCCAGGACGGCAGCAGCGCGGCCGGCGCCGGGCTGCTCACCCCGCCGGACCGCCCGGCCCCCACCCAGGTGCCGCTCACCGACCACCCGGATCAGCCCGACTTGCATCTGCTCAGCCCGGCGGACGAGCCGGGCGGGACGCTGGCCAGCCCGGCGCAGGACTGGGCCGGGGCCGGCCCGGACCGGCCCAGCCGGCGGGCTGGCGCCCGGCACGGCGCGGGCCGGCCGG
>DATCUG010000636.1:0-4927 GCA_036567525.1 Streptosporangiaceae bacterium
AGCTCGGTGACCCGGCCCGCGTCGTCCAGCCGGGTCACCCCGCTGCGGGTGACCCGCCCGTCGTCCGCCTTCTGCACCACCAGATGGGTGTCCGCGTACGCGGCCACCTGGGGCAGGTGGGTGACCACGATCACCTGGGCCAGCCGGGCCAGCCGGGCCAGCCGGCGGCCGATCTCCACCGCGGCCTTCCCGCCCACCCCGGCATCCACCTCGTCGAACACGAACGTGGGCACCGGGTCGGCGCCGGCGAACACCACCTCGATGGCCAGCATGACCCGGGACAGCTCACCGCCCGAGGCGCCCTTGGCCAGCGGCAGCGCGGGCGCCCCCGGGTGGGCGGCCAGCCGCAGCTCCACGTCGTCCACGCCGTGCGGGCCGTACTCGTCCTGGGCCGTGACGGCCACCGTGACCTGGGCGTGC
The DNA here is from genome assembly GCA_036567525.1 of Streptosporangiaceae bacterium. Lineage (GTDB taxonomy): Bacteria > Actinomycetota > Actinomycetes > Streptosporangiales > Streptosporangiaceae > RYN-230. The sequence continues at coordinate 421 of DATCUG010000636.1, forward strand.
GGCATGGCCAGTGCGGCCAGCTCGGTGGTCACCTCGGCCGCGAACAGCTCGGCCGCCTCCTTGCGCAGCGCGGTGAGCTGGCCGGCTTTCCCGGCCATCTCAGCGGCCAGCCGGTCCACCTCGGCGGCCAGCCCGCTGATCCGGTCGTCGTCGCCGTCCAGCTCGGCCAGCCGGGCCGCGGCATGCTTGGCCCAGGCCAGCACCGCGGCCAGGTCGCCGCCGGGCGGGCTGTCCGGGCTGGGCGCGGCGGGGTGGCCCTCCGGATCGCCGGCTGGTGCTCCGGCTGGTTCTCCGGCCAGGGGGCCGGCCGGGACCGGGGCCGCGGGCGCCGGGGCGGCCTGCCCGTACGCGCGGATCAGCCGGGTCAGCTCGGCCCGCCGCTCCTGGACCGCGGCCAGCCGGGCCGGGTCGGCCTCCACCGACTGGAGATAGGAGGCCAGCTCGGCGCCGGCGTCGGAGACCAGGTAACTGGCCTCGTTCAGCCGGGCGGCCAGCCCGGCCAGCGCCGGGTCGTGCTCGGCCACCGCCTCCAGTGCCTGGCTGGCCGTGCCCAGCAGGCTGACCGCGTCGGGCAGGTCGTAGGACCCGCTGGCCGGGTCGCCGAGCAGCGCGTCGTGCGCCACCGTGGCCGCACTGTGCAGCGCGTCCGCGTTGGCCAGCCGGTCTTCTTCGGTGCGCAGCTCGGCGTCCTCGCCCTCGGCCGGCTCCAGCCGCTCGATCTCGGCCAGCCCGCGGCGCAGGTCGTCGGCTTCCTGGGCCCGCTCCCGGGCCAGGCTGGTCAGCTCGGCCAGCTGCGTGGCCACCTCGCGGTGCCGCTGGTAGACGCGCAGGTAATCGGCGGCCGCCGCGGCCAGCGCCGGGCCGCCGAACCGGTCCAGCGCGTCCCGCTGGCGGCCTGCCCGGAGCAATTGCTGCTGGTCGGCCTGGCCGTGCACGGCGACCAGGTCATCGGCCAGGTAGGTGAGCAGCGAGACCGGGACGGAGTGGCCGCCCGCGTAGGCCCGGGACCGGCCCTCGGCGGACACCGACCGGCTGAGCAGCAGCGTGGCCCCGTCGTCGTCCAGTTCGCCGCCGGCCTCGGTGACCTGCTCGGCCACCCGGCCCTGCGGGTCGACCCGGAGCCGGCCCTCGACGGTGGCCCGGTCCGCGCCCGGCCGGACCCGGGCCGGGTCGGCCCGGCCGCCGAACATCAGGCCCAGGCCGGTCACCACCATGGTCTTGCCTGCTCCGGTCTCCCCGGTGACCACGGTGAACCCGGGGGACAGTTCCAGTACGGCGTCGTCGATGACGCCGAGCGCGGTGATCCGTACTTCCTCAAGCATGGGCGCGCGGCTCCTGTTCGGTGTGCCGGCTGTTTACGTCGGTGTCCCGGCCCGGCGGCCGCCCGCGCCAGCCGGCCACGGGCAGGCCGAACTTGGCCACCAGCCGGTCGGTGAACGGCGCGCCACCCGCGGCGGCTTCGCCGTCGCCGCGCAGCCGGGCCAGCAGCACCGGCTGGCTACCCCGGCGGACCTCGATGCGCGCCCCGGGCGGCAGGTCGACCCGGCGCCGGCCGTCGCACCACAGCACCCCGGCGAACGGCTGGCCGACGCTGGCCCCGCTGATCACCTCGACCGCGAGCTTCGCGTCCGGCGAGATCACCAGCGGCCCAGCGAACAGGGCGTGCGCACTGATCGGTACCATCAGCAGCGCCTCCACCTCTGGCCAGACCACCGGGCCGCCCGCGGAAAAGGCGTAGGCCGTCGACCCGGTCGGAGTCGCGCACACCACGCCGTCGCATCCCCACCGGGACAGCGGGCGGCCGTCGATCTCCGTCACCACCTCGATCATCCGTTCCCGGGCCACCTTCTCCACGCTGGCTTCGTTCAGCGCCCAGGTCGTGGCGATGACGGTGCCATTTTGCCGCACGGTAACGTCAACCGTCATCCGCTGCTCCACGGTGTACCGGCGGCTGATCACCCGGTCGATGACGTCGGGCAGGGCGTCGTGCTCGGCCTCGGCCAGGAAGCCGACGTGGCCGAGGTTCACGCCGAGCAGCGGCACCCCGGCCAGCCGGGTCATCTCCGCCACCCGCAGCAGCGTGCCGTCGCCGCCCAGGACGATCACCATCTCGGTGTCCAGGGCCGCGTCCGGGGTGGCCCGCACCACCTCGGCGCGCGGGCGGCGCAGTTCGTCCGCCTCGGTGTCCACGATCCGCACCGAGATCCCGGCGGCCAGCAGCATGTCGATCACCAGCCGGGCGCTGCCCGTCGCGGCCGCCCGCCCGGTATGCGCCATCACCAGCACCGTGCGCGGCACCGTCACTGGGGTCCTTCCGTGATCACCCGGTCCAGTTCGGCCGGGTCCAGTGGGGCCGCGCCGCGGCGCAGCCAGAGGAAGTACTCGACGTTGCCGGCCGGCCCGGGCAGCGGGCTGGCCGTCACCCCGGCCACGCCCAGGCCCTGGCCGGCCGCGGCGGCCGCAACACCGGCCACCGCTTCCGCCCGCAGCGCCGGGTCGCGCACCACCCCGCCCGCGCCCACCCGGCCCTTGCCCACCTCGAACTGCGGCTTGACCAGAAGCAGGAAATCGGCGTCCGGGGCGGCGCAGGCGGCCAGTGCGGGCAGCACCAGGCTCAGCGAGATAAACGACAGGTCGGCGGTAACCAGGCCGGGTGGCGGGGCCACCTGCCCGGGTCGCAGGTGCCGGACGTTCACCCGGTCCAGCACGGTGACCCGGTCGTCGCTGCGCAGCGCCCAGGCCAGCTGGCCGTACCCGACATCCACCGCCACCACCTCGGCCGCCCCGGCGCGCAGCAGCACGTCGGTGAAGCCACCGGTGGACGCGCCCGCGTCCAGGCAGCGCCGGCCGGCCACCCGCAGTGCCGGGAAGGCGGCCAGTGCGCCGGCCAGCTTGCCGCCGCCGCGGGACGCATACCCCGGCTCATCGCTGGCCTCGCGCACCGTGATCGGCTGGTCCGGGCCGACCTGGGTGGCGGTCTTCCCGGCCGCTTGGCCCGCCACCGCGACCCGCCCGGTGCTGACCAGTTCGGCCGCGTGCTCCCGGGACCGGGCCAGGCCCCGCCGGACCAGTTCGGCGTCCAGCCGTCGCCGCGTGCTCATCACTGGGCTGCCTGACCGGTCAGCTGCCTGACCCGGATTCACCGGTGCCGGAGTCAAGGGTGCCGAGTGCCCCGGTCAGCGCGCCGTGGATCTGCTCGAACACCGCCGGGTGCTCGTTCAGCGGCAGCTCGGCCAGGTCGGCCAGCCTGTCCAGGGCCGCGTCCACCTGCTCGACACCGGTCGTTCCCGGCCCGTCCGCCGCGGGCGGCTGGGCGGCCCGGTCGGCCGGTTCGTTCTGCGTCACAAACACTCCTCTCGCCGGCGCGCGGGGGTTTCCGCCGGCTGGCACTTCCCCGAAGAACGCTACCGCCCGGAACAGCCCAGCCGGGTCAGCTAGCCGTGACGCCACGCCCGGTAGGTGAACAGACGGATAGGAGTTGCACAATGGACACCTCCTGGAAGCGAGGCGAGATGGCGACAGTCGAGGAATGCCGTAAGGCGCTGGAGGCGCTGGCCGGCCGGATCTCCGAGCTGGACGCGGAGGCCCGGTCCGCGCACCTGGCCGACCGGTCGATGAGCGTCACGGTCACGGATCTCGGCGTCACATTCGTCACCCAGCTCGGCGCCGAGGGGGCCGGCCCGGTCACCGAGGCGCCGGCCGGCGCAGAGCCGGCCAACGTCCGGTTCCGCACCGAGAGCGACGAGCTGATCGCCATCGCCGCCGACCCGCGCCGGTTCACCCGCGCCTGGCTCAGCGGCCGGGTCAAGGTCGAAGCCAGCCTCACCGACCTCCTCCGCCTCCGCAAACTCCTCTAACCCGCCAGCCCCAGACGCACCCCGCGCACACCGCAGGCCGGCCGACCCCGCGCCGGCGTTCAGCCCCGGAGGCACCGCGCGCCGCCGCTCGCCGCCCGGCCCCGCGCTGGCCGTTAAGCATGAATGAATCATCGATGTGCACCCGACCGCGTGAATGATTCAGCCATGCGGTTCCCTATTAGCGGGCGGGGCGGGCGGTGATCGGGAGCGGCGGGCGTCCCTGGCACGCGGCCATCGCGGCGGCTAGGTCCCGGATCACCCCTTTAGGGTCGCGGGCGATCTGTCCTGGGGTGAAGTGCAGGACGGTGATGCCGTACCCGGTCATCCGCCGGTGCCGGGCCATCGTTTGCTCCCAGTCACCGGGTGACAGGTGCCACTCCCGGGAGTCCACCTCGGCGGCCAGCCCCAACCGCGGCCACCAGCAGTCCGGTGCTGCGATGAACGTACCCCCCGCGTAGAGCCGGGGGTTCAGCATCGGCTCGGGCAGCCGGGCGCGCTTGATCAGGAGCAGGAAGTCCCCCTCCGCTACCGACCGCGCGCCCGCGGTCACTTCAGCCAGAGCCTGGCGGAGCAGCGCCGAACCGCGCATGGGGCCCGCCGCGAGCTCCTCGTGCAGCCGGTCCAGCGGGCATACCCCGCGCTGCACGGCA
>DATCUG010000637.1:0-2871 GCA_036567525.1 Streptosporangiaceae bacterium
CGCCACCTGGACCTATGTGGTGCAGGAGAACCCGTTCGGCACTGACTTCGGCCGCGCGGTGCAGGCGATCAGCCGGTTCCTGGGCCGCCGCTGACCGCGCGCCGAAGGGGGGCGCCGCCGACTGGACTGAGGAGGGAGGGAGCGAGGAACGAGCGACTGAGCGACGAGGGAAGGAGGCGGGTCCAAGCCCCCCGGAGGCGCAAAGCAAACAGAGCGCTCACCGGGATTCGAGCCGGGACAGCACCTCGGGCAGCGGTCCCGGGTGCAGCACGCCCAGCCGCTGGGTGGCCCGGGTCAGCGCCACGTACAGCTCGCTCAGCCCGTGCGGTGAGTCGGCCAGAATCTGGGCCGGGTCCACGATCAGTACCGAATCGAACTCCAGCCCCTTGGCCTGGCTGACGGTCAGCACCACCACCATGTCGTCCAGGTCCGGGCCGTCCGCGCCGCTGCCGGCCAGCGGCCCGCTGCCGACCGCCTCGTTGAGCTGCTCAACCAGCGCGGCCGGGGCCAGCACGGCGACGTTCCCGCCCGCCACCGCGGCGGTTTCCACCGAGACGGCCGCGGCCACCGCCGCGGGGAGGTCCCCGGCCGCGACCTGGCGGTGCCAGGGCACGGTGCCGGTCTCCCGTACCGATGTGGGGGTCTCCAGCTTGTCGTCCAGGTCGGCCAGCACGTCCGCAGCCACGGCCATGATCTCGGCCGGGGTCCGGTAGTTGATGGTCAGCCGGTCCAGCCGCCACCGGGTGCCCAGGTGCGGGGCCAGCACCCGCTCCCAGGACGAGGTGCTGGACAGGCTGGTCGCCTGGGCGATGTCCCCAGCGATGGTCATCGACCGGCTCGGGCAGCGGCGCATCAGCATCCGCCAGGCCATCTCGGACAGCTCCTGGGCCTCGTCCACCACGATGTGTCCGAACGCCCAGGTCCGGTCCGCGGCGGCCCGTTCGGCGGTGGTCAGGTAGCTCAGTTCCTCGTGCCGGCCGGCCAGCCGGTCCGCGTTGATCAGGTCATAGGCCATCAGGATTTCCGGGTCGTCCTCCAGGTCGCGGGACACGATGTCCAGCACGCCCTGGGCGTAGGCGATCTGCCGCTGGCGTTCCCGCTTGGCCCGGCGGCGGGCGGCCCGGTCATCCTCGCCGAGCAGTTCGGCCGCCTCGTCCAGCAGCGGCACGTCGGCCGGGGTCCAGCCGCCGTCCGGGTCGCGGCTGAGCACCGCCCGTTCCTCCCGGGTCAGCCGGGGCGCCGCGGCGGCCAGCCGCCGCGGCGAGTCGAACAGGTCGTCGAGCAGCCGCTGCGGGGACAGCACCGGCCACAGCCGGGCGATCGCGGCCCGGACCTGGGGATTCTGGCGCAGTTCGGCCCGGATGTCCTCGGTGTCGGCCGGGCCGAGCACGCTGCTGTCCGCGGCGGGCACCTCTTCGCCGAGGATCTCGGCCACCAGCTTGTCCGTCTCCCGCAGGCCGGCCGTGAACTTCTTGCTCACCTGCTGGACCAGGGCGTCCAGGATCTCCCGGACGAAGATCGGCCGGGCCTGGTTGTGCGGGCGGCGGGACCGGCGGGCCCGCTCCCGGGCGCGCTGCACGGTCTTCCGGTCCAGCTGCAGCACCTCACGCTCGAACTGGATCTCGACCGGCTCATCCGGCAGTTCCTGGCGGTTGCGCACCGCCGTGGCCAGCACGGTAGCCATCACCGCGCGCCCCTTGATCTCGGCCACCTCGGGCGGCTCGGCCCGGCGTGCGCTGATCCCTGGGTACAGGTCCGCGATGGTGGACATCACCACGCCGGTCTCGCCCAGCGAGGGCAGCACATGCCCGATGTACTGCAGGAACGTCGGGTTCGGCCCCACGATCAGCACACCGCGCCGGGACAGCTGCTCGCGGTAGGTGTACAGCAGGTAAGCGGCCCGGTGCAGAGCCACCGCCGTCTTGCCGGTGCCCGGTGCGCCCTGCACCACGGTCACCCCGTTGTGCGGCGAGCGGATGATCATGTCCTGCTCGGCCTGGATGGTCTCCACGATGTCGGTCATCCGGCCGGTCCGGGCTTCGGACAGCGCCGCGATCAGGGCCGCTTCACCGGTCAGCCCGGTGTGTCCGGCTGGGACGCCGGCCCCGCTGGCATCGCCGTCGAAGTCGAGCACCTCGTCGTCGACCCCGGTCACCGTGCGCTGCCGGGTCCGGATATGACGGCGGCGCAACACACCCTCGGGAGAAAATGCGGTGGCGATGTAGAACGGGCGCGCCGCGGGCGCCCGCCAGTCCACCAGCAGAGCCTGGTAATCGTCGGTGTCGTCGAGAATGCCGATCCGGCCTATATAACGGCGGTCACCCTCGGCCAGATCCAGCCGGCCAAAGCACAGCCCGTTCTCCGCCGCGTCGAGCTGGGTGATCCGCCGCGAGTACATCTCCACGAAAGCATCACGCTCTGACCTGGCCGCAGGCGTCCCTCCGGTTTCCAGCAGCACCTGGGACAGCCGGCCCGACGCCCGGTCCCGGAGGTCGTCGAGCCTGCCATAGAGCATTGAGATGTAACCCTGCTCAAGGTCGGCTTCTCCGTTTGACAACCGGCCTCCCTTTCTTTATAATGCGCCATATCTGGGGCCGCTCAGACCCCTTTGTTTTGACCGTCTAGAGCAAAACTCTAGGCGGTTTTCTTTTCTTCCCGGACGGGTTACCGCGAGCCCGGCCTGTCCCCGCGGCCGGTGCGGGCCCAGGACCGGTTAAGTCCAAGATCCAGGCCGCGAAAGCGCAAGTCAACGTCCGCCCGGCGAGGATCACGGCGGCTCGGGGGTGATGATGGCGGCCGCGATCAAGGCGGCTCTGGGGACGGTGGTGGCCGTGGCGGGGCCGCAGGCATGAGCGGGGCCAGCGGCGGGCA
>DATCUG010000638.1:0-10419 GCA_036567525.1 Streptosporangiaceae bacterium
CGCCGTGGCCGCGGGTGCCGCCGGGAGGGCCGGCGCATCGTCGCTGACCGGGGCCGGCTCGAAGCGCACCAGCGGGCCGTCCGGCACGGCCAGCCGGGCCTCCACCGGCTGGCCCAGGGTGTACTCCGTGACCGGCTGGCCGAACACGAACGTCCCGCTGCGGCCCACGTTCTCCAGCACCCAGCCGTGCGCGCCGTGGGTGAGCCGGACATGCTCCCGGGACACCCGCGGGTCAGTGACCACGACCGCGCTGTCATCCCGGCGGCCCACGTAGCCGACCTGGCCGGGCTGCAGCACGGCACGCTGATTGCCGTGGCTGACCACCAGCTTGTTCATTGCCGCCCTCCCCGGCTCACCCGGGCTCCGCTCTGCTCGCCTCGCCCAGGCTACGCAGCCTGGCCCTGCTATGCGGGCTTAGGTGCCGATCGGGTGCCAGACGGTCTTGATCTCCAGGAACGCGAGCATCCGGGCCAGGCCGGGGGTGGCCGCCCAGTCCTCTTTCGTCCCGTCCGGGCCGGCCGGGAAGACCCGCTTGACGTTGCCGGCCGCGGCCCGCTCCAGGTCGGCCCGGCCGGCCGGGTCCGCGCCGGTCAGGTCGATCGCGTTCACGTCCATGTGCGCGGCCAGCACCGGCGCCAGCTCGGCGGTCCGCCCGGTCAGCACGTTGACCACGCCGCCCGGCACGTCCGAGGTGGCCAGCACTTCGGCCAGGCTGATCGCGGCCAGCGGGGCCTGCTCGCTGGCCACCAGCACCGCCGTGTTCCCGGTCGCGATGACCGGTGCCAGCACGCTGACCAGGGCGAGCAGGCTGGCGTCGGCCGGCGCGAGCACCGCCACCACCCCGGTCGGCTCGGGCACGCTCAGGTTGAAGTACGGCCCGGCCACTGGGTTGGCGGCCCCGGTGATCTGCCCGATCTTGTCCGGCCAGCCCGCATACCAGATCCACCGGTCGATGGCCGCGGCCACCTGCTGCGCCGCCTTGGCCGGCCCCGTTCCTGTCTTAACGCCCTCATCCGCGAACTGCCCGGCCCGGCCTTCGAGGAGTTCGGCGACCCGGTAAAGGACCTGGCCCCGGTTATAGGCGGTCGCGCCGGACCAGCCGGGGAACGCCTTGCGGGCGGCCAGCACCGCGTCCCGGGCGTCCTTGCGCGAAGCCCGGGCGGCGTGTGCGAGCAGCGCGCCGCGCCGCCCGGTCACCGGGTAGGACCGGCCCGACTCGGAGCGCGGGAACGTGCCGCCGATGAACAGCTTGTACGTCTTGCGGATGTCGAGCCGGGTGGGCTCGCTGCGGTCAGCCATCGACGTGCGCTGCCTTCAGGTACGGGGCCAGCCCATGCCGGCCGCCTTCCCGGCCGAACCCGGATTCCCGGTAGCCGCCGAACGGGCTGGCCGGGTCGAACCGGTTGTAGGTGTTGGCCCAGACCACCCCGGCGCGCAGCCGCTGCGCCATCCAGAAGATCCGGCTGCCCTTCTCGGTCCAGATGCCTGCCGACAGCCCGTACGGGGTGTTGTTGGCCTTGGCCACGGCCTCCTCCGGGGTGCGGAACGTGAGCACGGACAGCACCGGGCCGAAGATTTCCTCCTGGGCGATCCGGTGCGCCTGGCTGACCCCGCTGAACACGGTGGGCGGGAACCAGTAGCCGCGGTCCGGGATCGGGCAGGCCAGCGACCAGCGCTCCGCGCCTTCCTGCTCACCGGCCGCGGACAGCTCAGTGATCTTGTCGAGCTGCTGCCGGGAGTTGATCGCGCCGATGTCGGTGTTCTTGTCCAGCGGGTCGCCCAGCCGCAGCGTGCCGAGCCGCCGCTTCAGCCGGTCCAGCACGGTATCCGCCACCGACTCCTGGACCAGCAGCCGGGAGCCCGCGCAGCAGACGTGGCCCTGGTTGAAGAAGATGCCGTTGACGATGCCCTCCACCGCCTGGTCCAGCGGGGCGTCGTCGAACACCACGTTGGCCGCCTTGCCGCCGAGTTCCAGGGTGAGCTGCCTGCCGGTGCCCGCGATGGCCCGCTGGATCTCCTTGCCCACCTCGGTCGAGCCGGTGAACGCGATCTTGTTCACCCCGGGGTGGCCGACCAGAGCCTGCCCGGTGGCGCCGTCGCCGGTCAGGATGTTGACCGTGCCCGGCGGCAGGCCGGCCTCCTGGATGACCTCGGCCAGCAGCAGCGCGGTGAGCGGCGTGGTCTCGGCCGGCTTGAGCACGCAGGTGTTGCCCGCGGCCAGCGCCGGGGCCAGCTTCCACGCCGCCATCAGCAGCGGGAAGTTCCACGGGATGACCTGGCCGGCCACGCCGAGCGGGCGGGGCGCCGGGCCGAACCCGGCGTGCTCCAGCTTGTCCGCCCAGCCCGCGTAGTAGAAGAAGTGCGCGGCCGCCAGCGGGATGTCCACGTCCCGCGATTCCTTGATCGGCTTGCCGTTGTCCAGGCTCTCCAGCACGGCGAACTCACGGGACCGCTCCTGGATGACCCGGGCGATCCGGTACAGGTACTTGGCCCGTTCCCGGCCGGGCAGGTGGCCCCAGGCGCCCTGGTAGGCGTCCCGGGCCGCGCCGACCGCGCGGTCCACGTCCGGCTCGGTGGCCTGGGCCACCTCGGCCAGCGGCTGCTCGGTGGCCGGGTTCAGCGTGGCGAAATGGCCACCGCCGGCCGGCCGGACGAACTCCCCGCCGATGAACAGGTCATAGCTGGGCGCGATCGACACGATGTCCGTGGCCTCGGGGGCGGGCGCGTAATCCCACCCCTGGCTGGCCTCCACTGCCTGGTCAACCATGCGGCTAAGGTATCGCGCCGCAACTCATGCGGCGATCAGGCAGGGCAGGCTGCTACCTGGCTCAGTAGGTAAAGGTGTAAGGCGTCTTGGACGAGATTCCGCACGCCGACACGTACAGGTTGTAGGTCCCGTGCGGCAGCCCGGCGGGCAGCGTGAAGCTGGCGCTCTCGGTCTCCCCCGGCGTGCTCGGCGCCATCGTGCTGAAGTCACCGGACCTGGCGTAGAACACCTGGCCCGCCGCGTTCGTCAGGTAGACGATGGGGAAACCCTGCGGGTCCTGGTAGTCGTCTTCGCCAGTGGTCACGAAGCCGGTCAGCTGGGTGCCGGTCAGGTGGTAGGAACCGTCGCTGTTCGCGGTGACCGAGGTGACGGTGGGCCGCCACGAGTCCTGCGGGCTGCCCACCGGGGTGTAGATCCAGTCCCGGTCGCCCGCCGCCGCCAGCACCTGGCCGTTCGGCAGGTTGATGAAGTTGACCGCCTGGCCGGAGCCGTCAGGCGGCTCCGGAATCTGGGTCATCGTGTTCGCCGCCGGGTTGTACTCGACGATCTCCGGCCCCGCCGCGCTGCCACAGGCGCCGGTGAGCCAGCTGCACCGGACCGTGTCGAAGATGACGTTTCCGTTCGGCTCGGGATCGGCGTAGGAGTCGTCCACGTAGCTGCCCTGCGGCATGCCCGGCCCCGCCGCCCAGCTGCCCGGCGAGGTGGGCGTCGCGCCCGGCGTGTACACGGCCGAGCTGTTGCTGCCCATGACCAGGATCTTGCCGTTGGACATCAGGGTCGTGGTGGCCGGGTCGACGCTGCCATTCTGGTATCCGGACGGTGCGGCCGGCAGCGTGATCCAGCTGCTGGTGGCCGGGTTGTACCGGTACTGGCGGGCGGCGTTCATCGCGACCACGGATCCGTCCGGCAGGGTGACCCAGCCGTCCTCCCCGGCCGGGGCGGGCCGGGAGCCGGCCGCGGTCCAGGAGTTGGTCGCCGGGCTGAAGATCTGCGTCTGCGCGGCGGACAGGTCGCTGGCCACGATGCTGCCGTTGGCCAGCGTGGCGCTGCCGCTGTCCTGCAGGTCGCCGTACAGCCCCTGCTGGCCCAGCGACCAGGTGTTGGTCACCGGGTTGTACAGCTGCACCGCGTCATGATCGTTGGCCGAGCTGCCTGACGGGTACTCGTAGATGTACTCGCCGCCGGCCTGGTAGAACCGGCCATCCGGCAGGATGTGGTCCTCGGCGGCGCCCATGCCGTACGGGCTGGCCGCCAGCGTCTGCCAGGTCCCGTCGGCGTAGTTGCCGTACTGGTCGGGCACCAGCTTGACCCACTGGTTGAGGCTGGACCCGTTAGACAGCACCGTGCCGTCGGTGAGCAGCCACAAGAACGTGGCCGCACCGCCGGTGGCCGGGTTGACCGGCGCGGCGGTCCAGGTTCCCTGGGCGGCTGTGCTGGTCGGCGACGGGGTAGGGCTGGCCGCGCTGGCGGTTGGTGACGGCGAGGGGGACGGGCTCGGCGAAGCAGTCGCGCCGCCGCAGGTGGTCCCGTTCAGCGTGAAGCTGGCCGGTGCCGCGTTGCTGCCGCTGCCGCTGAAATTGGCGCCGATCTGCGCCGACCCCTGCGTGGCCAGGCTGCCATTCCAGCTCGCGCTGGTCACCGTGACCGTCTGGCCCGATTGTGACCAGTTCCCATTCCAGCCCTGGGTCAGCGTCTGATTGCCGGTATAGGCGTACTGCAGGGTCCAGCTGGAGACGGCGGGCCCGGTGTTCGTGATCTCGATCGCGACACTGAACCCCGTCCCCCAGCTGCTGCTCAGCGTGTACTGCACCGCACAGCCCGCGGCCTGGGCGCGGGCCTGCATCGCGGTCAGTCCCGAGCACAGCGCGGCGGCGGCCACTATGGCGCCGTACCGGTACCAGCGGGACCGCGGGAAGCTAGCCAATGACTGCACGCTCATTACCGTCGCATAAGAATGGCGGTCCAGCCCGTGGCCAGAATCGCTGGCCCGCAGCGGACCAGGTGAGCGGGAAATAGGAATGGCCGGCCGGGTGAAAATTGCTGAAATTCAGCGCACCGCGGCCGCCTCCGCCGCGGCCAGCACGGTGTGCCTGATCAGCACGGCCGTGGTCACCGGGCCGACCCCGCCGGGCACCGGGGTGAGCAGGGCCGCGATGCCGGTGACCGCCGCGGCGTCCACGTCCCCGGCCAGCCCGCCGCCGGGCGCCGGGTTGGTGCCCACGTCGATCACCACCGCCCCGGGCGCGACATGGTCCGGCCCGATCAGCCCGGCCCGCCCGGCCGCCACCACCAGCACCTCGGCTTCGCGGCACACCGCGGCCAGGTCCCGGGTCCGCGAGTGGCCGATGGTGACGGTGGCATCCTCGGCCAGCAGCAGCAGCGCGGCGGGCTTGCCCACCACGGTGGACCGGCCGACCACCACGGCCCGCCGGCCGCGCAGCGCGACGCCCTCGTGGCGGAGGATCTCCAGGACCGCGGCGGCCGTGGCGGGCGGGAACGCACCGGGCAGCCCGGACGCGAGCCGGCCGAGCGACGCCGGGTTGGCGCCATCCACGTCCTTGGCCACGTCGATGGCCTGGCCTACCGTGGCCAGCGTGCTGCCGGGCGGCAGCGGGGTCTGGCAGATGATCCCGTGCACCGCCGGGTCGGCGGACAGCTCGGCCAGCCGGCCGGAGATCCCGTCCGGCCCGGCCAGGCCGGCCAGCCGGTGCACCTGGACGCTGACCCCGGCCCGGGTGGCGGCCCGCTCGATGGACCGCACATACCAGGCCGCGCCGGGATCGTCGGTGGGCAGCAGCACGGCCAGGGCAGGCACGGTGCCCGCAGTGCGCAGCCCGGCCGCGGTGGCCGCCGTCTGCTCGGCCAGCCCGGCCGCGATGGCCCGCCCGTCCACCAGCTGCGTCATGCCCGGCATCCTCCCACTGCTGGCGCGCGCCGTTAGCCGGGGTGCAGTCCGGGGTAGGGCACCGCCCTATGGGACAGATCACCATCCGGGTCAATGGGATCGAGCACCGCCTGGATCTCGACCCACGCATGTCGCTGCTCGACCTGCTGCGCGAGCGGCTCGGGCTGACCGGCTCGAAGAAGGGCTGTGACCACGGCCAGTGTGGCGCCTGCACCGTGCTGCTCGATGGGCGGCGGGCCAACGCCTGCCTGGCCCTGGCCGTCGCCCAGGACGGCGCCGAGGTCACCACCGTGGAAGGGCTCGCCCCGGACGGGGCACTGCATCCGCTGCAGGCTGCCTTCCTGGAGCGGGACGCGTTCCAGTGCGGCTACTGCACCCCCGGCCAGCTGTGCTCGGCCGCCGGGATGCTGGCCGAGCCGGGGCCCAGCGCGGTCACCAGCGACCTGACCGAGGATCCCGCGCTGACCGCGGCCGAGATCAGGGAGCGGATGAGCGGCAACCTGTGCCGGTGCGGCGCCTACGTGAACATCGTGGCGGCCGTCGGCCAGGTCGCGGCCAGCGGCGCCGCGGCCAGCGACGTCCCGGCCAGCGGAGCCGCCCGATGAAGCAGTTCGAGTACACCCGGGCCCGGGATACCGGCGACGCGGTGGCCCGGTTCCAGCCGGGCGCCATGTACCTCGGCGGCGGCACCAACCTGGTCGACCTGATGCGGCTCGGCGTGGCCCAGCCCGCGCACCTGGTGGACGTCAGCCGGCTCGGCAACGACCGCATCGAACCGGACGGTGACCGGCTGCGGATCGGCGCCGCGGTGCGCAACACCGACCTGGCCGCGCACCCGGTGGTGCGCGAGCACTACCCGATGCTGGCCCGGGCCGTGCTGTCCGGCGCGTCCGGTCAGGTGCGCAACATGGCCACGGTCGGCGGCAACCTGCTGCAGCGCACCCGATGCCCCTACTTCCAAGACATCAGCCAGCCATGCAACAAGCGGCAGCCGGGTTCCGGCTGCCCGGCCATCCCCGGTGATCACCACAGCCTGGCCATCCTCGGGCATTCCGCCGACCAGGACGCCGCCGTGCGGTGCGTGGCCACCCATCCCTCGGACATGGCCGTGGCGCTGGCCGCGCTGGACGCCCAGGTACACGTCACCGGCCGGGACGGCAGCCGGGTCATCCCCATGCCCGGCCTGCACCGGCTGCCCGGTGACCAGCCGGACCGGGACACCGTGCTGCAGCCCGGCGATCTGATCACCGCGGTGGAACTGCCGCCCCCGCTACCGGGCCGGGCCACCTACCGCAAGGTGCGCGAGCGCGCGTCGTTCGCGTTCGCGCTGGTCTCGGTGGCCGCCGCGCTGGCCGTGGGCCGCGACGGCATCGTCCGCACCAGCCGGCTCGCCCTCGGCGGGGTGGCTCACCTGCCGTGGCGGGCGGCCCGCGCCGAGGAGGCACTGGCCGGGGCGCCGGCCACCGAGACCGCCTTCCGCCAGGCCGCGGACGCCGAGCTGATCGAGGCCGAGCCGCTGCCGGGCAACAGCTACAAGGTCACGCTGGCCCGAAACCTGATCGTCGCCACCCTGCAGGAGTTGCTGCCGTGAACCGCATCGAGGGACCGGACAAGGTCACCGGGCGGGCCCAGTACGCCTACGAGTACCCAGCCGACGGGGCCGGTTACGCCTACCCGGTGCAGTCGCAGATCGCGCGGGGCCGCATCGAGTCGGTCGACGCCGGGCCGGCCCTGGCCATGCCCGGCGTGCTGGCCGTGCTGTCCCCGGCCGACCCGCCGGAACTCGGCCCGGACCCCAGTCCCGAGCTGGCCCTGTTCCAGACGCCGGACGTCGCCTACCGCGGCCAGATGGTCGCCGCCGTGGTCGCCGAAACGCTCGAGCAGGCCCGCGCGGCCGCCGCGGAAGTGCGGATCAGCTACCAGGCGCAGCCGCATGACGTGCTGCTCCGGCCCGATCACCCCGGCCTGTACACGCCGGACAAGGTCAACCCCAACTTCCCGGCGGTGACCGAGAAGGGTGACGTGACGGCCGGGCTGTCCGCCGCCGCGGTCACCGTGGACGCCACCTACACCACGCCCACGCTGCACAACAATCCGATGGAACCGCACGCCGCGATGGCCTCCTGGGCCGCGGACGGCTCGCTGACCGTGCACGACTCGACCCAGGGGCCCTCGGCCGACCGGGACATGATCGCTGAGGTGCTCGGGCTGCCACCCAGCCAGGTACGGGTGATCTCCCCGCACGTGGGCGGCGGCTTCGGGTCGAAGGGCACCACCCGGCCGCCCGCGATCCTGGCCGCGCTGGCCGCCCGCGCCGCCGGGCGGCCGGTGAAGGTGGCGCTGACCCGGCAGCAGATGTTCGCCCTGACCGGGTACCGCACCCCCACCATCCAGCGGCTGCGGCTGGGCGCCACGCCATCCGGGCGGCTCACCGCGCTGGTCCACGACGTGGTCGAGCAGAGCTCCACGCTGGTCGAGTTCGCCGAGCAGACCGCGACGCCCAGCCGGGTGATGTACCAGGCGCCGGCGTTGCGTACGTCTCATCGCCTGGTGCGGCTGGATGTGCCCACGCCGTCCTGGATGCGCGCGCCCGGTGAGTGCCCGGGCATGTTCGCCCTGGAGTCCGCCATCGACGAGCTGGCCGTCGCGGCCGGGATGGACCCGATCGAGCTCCGCGTGCTGAACGATCCGCCGGACGAACCGGACAGCGGGCTGCCGTTCAGCTCCCGCGGCCTGGTCAGCTGCCTGCGGGAGGGAGCGCGGCGGTTCGGCTGGGCCGGCCGCGACCCGCAGCCCGGCGTCCGCCGCCAGGGCCGGTGGCTGGCCGGTACCGGCGTGGCCGCGTCCACCTACCCGGCTATGCGACGGCCATCACAGGCAACCGCACGTGCCGAGGATGGCGGATTCGTCGTCCGGATCGCCGCGGCGGACATCGGCACCGGGGCCCGGACCGCGCTGACCCGGATCGCGGCACAGGCCCTGGACGCCCCGGCGGAACGGGTCCGGGTCGAAGTAGGCGACAGCGCGCTGCCCATGGCGTCCCTGGCGGGCGGGTCGATGGGCACCGCGTCCTGGGGTTCGGCCGTGGTCAAGGCGTGCGAGGCGCTGCGCAAGGACGGCACCGCGGGCAGCGCCGACACGACCGAGGACATCAAGGCGGACAGCGGCTTCGCCCGGCACGCGTTCGGCGCGCAGTTCGCCGAGGTGCTGGTGGACACCGGCACCGGGGAGGTCCGGGTGCCCCGGCTGCTCGGCGTGTTCGCGGTCGGCCGGGTGATCGACGCCACGCTGGCCCGGTCCCAGTTCATCGGCGGCATGACGATGGGCCTGGGCATGGCCCTGATGGAGGAGACCGTGGTGGACGAGGCGTCCGGCCAGTTCCTGAACCACGACCTGGCCCAGTACCACGTGGCCACGTGCGCGGATGTGGCTGACATCGACGCGGCCTGGATCGACGAGGAAGACGAGCACCTCAACCCGATGGGCTCGAAGGGCATCGGCGAGATCGGCATCGTCGGCACCGCGGCGGCGGTAGCCAACGCGGTGTACCACGCCACCGGCCGCCGCATCCGCGACCTCCCGATCACCCCCGCCAAACTGCTCACCTAGCCGGGCGGAAAACCAGCTGCGGTCCCCACCCGGCCGGGGCAGGATCGGCGGGATGGGGACGGCGTTCCGGCCCGGGCTGGAGTTGGCTGGGCAGTTCTACACCGGCGTGGTACGGCCGCTGCTGGACGAGCGGTTCCCTGAGCTGCGCTACTCCGCGGCGCTGCTCGGGCCGGGGTCCGAGGTGCTTGGCTTCGACAGCGAGCGGTCTACCGACCACGACTGGGGTCCGCGGCTGCAGCTCCTGCTGGCCGCGGGCACCCCGCGCCAGGAGGCGGAGCGGATCGGGTCAGCGCTGGACTCCGCACTGCCGGCCAGCTTCGGTGGTTACCGGGTCCGCTTCCCGCTCAGCGGCGAGCCGCCCGAGGCGGCTCGGCATCACGTGCGGGTCGCGGCACTCGACGCCTGGCTGCGCGGCCAGCTTGGCTTCGACCCGCGGGCCGGGATCAGCACGCTCGACTGGCTGGCTACGCCCGCCCAGCGGCTGGCCGAGCTGGCCGGCGGGGCGGTGTTCCACGACGGGCTGGGTGGGCTGGAGCCGGTCCGGGCCAGCCTGGCCTGGTACCCGCGGGACATCTGGTGCTACCTGCTGGCCTGCCAGTGGCAGCGGATCAGCCAGGAAGAACCGTTCCCGGGCCGGTGCGCCGAGGCCGGCGACGACCTCGGCTCGGTGCTGATCACTTCCCGGCTGGCTCGTGACCTGATGCGGCTGTGCCTGCTGCTGGACCGCCGCTACCCGCCGTACAGCAAGTGGCTGGGCACCGCGTTCAGCCGGTCCGCGGCCGGCCCGGCGGTAGGTCCGCCGCTGCGGGCCGCGCTGGCCGCGGCGGACTGGCCGGCCCGCCAGCAGCACCTATCCCAAGCACTGCTCGCGGCGGCCGCCGCGCACAACCAGCTCGGCTTGACCGCGCCGGTCCCGGCCACCATGCGGCCGTTCTGGGACCGCCCCTACCTGGTACTGGACAGCGGCCAGTTCGCCACCGCGCTGCGCGCGGCCATCCAGGACCCGGCCATCCGGGCGCTGCCCATGGCCGGCGCCGTCGACCAGTTCATCGACAGCACCGACGCACTGGCCGACGCCGCCGCCCTGCGCGCCGCCGTCGCCGCCCTGCTCCACCCCGCTCCCACATCACCGCGGTGA
>DATCUG010000639.1:0-5109 GCA_036567525.1 Streptosporangiaceae bacterium
CGGCCAGCCAGCCGCCGCCACCGAGGCCGGGTGGCCCAGCAGCTCCCAGCACTCCTCGGCCGTATACGGCGCGAACAGCGACAGCAGCACGGCCAGCGTCTCGGCCGCTTCGCGGACGGCTGGGTTGGCCGCACCCGGGCCTGAGTCGATGGCCTTCCGGGTCGCGCTGACCAGTTCCATCAGCCGGGCGACGGCCACGTTCAGCCGGTAGGCCTCGATCAGCCGGGTGACCTCATCGATGGTCCGGTGGGTGACCTTGCGCAGCGCCACGTCGGCATCCCCGGACGGCGAGCCCGCCGCCCCCACGTCGGCCGCGATCCGCCATACCCGGCCCAGGAACTTGACCTGGGCTTCCGGCTTCATGTCGGCCCAGTCGATGTCATCCTCGGGCGGGCTGGCGAAGATCATCGTCAGCCGGATGGCGTCCACCCCGTGCGCGGCCAGCTGCTGGCCCAGGTCCACCCCGTTGCCCAGCGACTTGGACATGGCCCGGCCACGGTTGATCACCTGGCCCTGGTTCAGCAGCTCGGTGAACGGCTCGCCGAAGTCCACCATGCCCATGTCCTGCAGCACCTTGACGAAGAACCGGCTGTACAGCAGGTGCAGGATGGCGTGCTCGACGCCGCCGACATACAGGTCGACCGGGCTCCACTCGCGCACCGCGGCGACATCGAACGGGCCATGCTCGTAGTGCGGCGAGCAGTAGCGCAGGAAGTACCACGACGAGTCCACGAACGTGTCCATCGTGTCGGTGTCCCGGCGCGCCGGGCCACCACACTTCGGGCATTCCGTGTTCACCCAGCCGGTCGCCGCGGCCAGCGGCGAGACGCCCTTCGGGGCCAGGTCCTGGCCACGCAGGTCCGGCAGCACCACCGGCAGCTGCTCGTCGGGGACCGGGACCTCGCCACAGCCATCGCAGTACAGGATCGGGATCGGCGTCCCCCAGAACCGCTGCCGCGACAGCAGCCAGTCGCGCAGCCGGTAGTTCACCGCGCCCCGGCCCTGCCCGTCCGCTTCCAGGATCTCGATGATCTTGGCGATGGCCGCTGTCTTGCGCAGCCCATCCAGCGGCCCGGAATTGATCAGCGTGCCATCGCCATGCGTGGCCACCCCGGTCTCGGCCGGGTCCGGCTCGCCGGTGTCCACCACGATCGGGACCGGCAGGCCGAACTTCCGGGCGAAGTCCAGGTCCCGCTGGTCGTGCGCGGGCACGGCCATGATCGCGCCGGTGCCGTAATCGGGCAGCACGTAGTCGGCCGCCCACACCGGCAGCCGCTCCCCGTTCACCGGGTTGATCGCGTAGCGGCCCAGGAACACCCCGGTCTTCTCCCGGTCGGCGGCCTGCCGCTCGATGTCGGTCAGCTTCCGCACCTGACCCAGGTACTCCTCCAGGGCCGCCCGCTGCTCCGGCGCGCACACCTCGGCGGCCAGCGCGGAATCCGCCGCCACCACGAAGAACGTGGCCCCGTACAGCGTGTCCGGCCGGGTGGTGAACACCGTGACCGGCTCGTCGCGCCCGTCGATCGCGAACCGGACCTCGGCGCCCTCGGAGCGCCCGATCCAGTTGCGCTGCATCAGCAGCACCCGGTCCGGCCACTTGCCGTCCAGTTGCTCCATGTCAGCCAGCAGGCGCTCGGCGTATTCGGTGATCTTGAAGTACCACTGCGTCAGCAGGCGGCGGATCACCTCGGTGCCGCAGCGCTCACACCGTCCCGCGATGACCTGCTCGTTGGCCAGCACGGTCTGGTCGTGCGGGCACCAGTTGACATAGCCGTCCTTGCGGTAGGCCAGGCCACGCTCGTAGAACCGCAGGAACAGCCACTGATTCCAGTGGTAGTAGCCCGGATCACAGGTCTGCAGCCGCCGCGACCAGTCGAAGGACACCGCATACCGGCGGAACGAGGCCGCCTGGGTCTCGATGTTCCGGTAGGTCCAGTCGGCCGGATGGGTGTTGTTCCGGATCGCGGCGTTCTCCGCAGGCAGCCCGAAGGCGTCCCAGCCGATCGGGTGCAGCACGTTCTCGCCCCGCTGCACGTGATACCGGGCGATCGCGTCCGCGATGGCATAAGCCTCGGCGTGCCCCATGTGCAGGTCGCCGGACGGGTACGGGAACATATCCAGCAGATAGCGGCGGGGCCGGCTGTCCGCGGGGTCATCGCTGGCCCGGAACAGGTCCAGCTCATCCCAGCGCGCCATCCATTTCTCCTGGACGTCACGCGGGTCGTAGTGGGCTGCCCGCTCGGGACTTTCGGCGGCTGTCATGGTTTTCCTTCGGCACGTGGTCGATCCGGCTCCGGCAACAGAAAAGCCCCCCGGACACGAGGGGCAGCCGCGCGAACGACTTGGTCGGTCAGCGCGGCTAAGTAAGGAGCAGCCGGGCAGAACGCATGCCCCCAGGGTAGCGCACCCAGGCCAGCGAATTGTGCTAGCTGGCTACTGGCCCGGTCCCGGTAGCGACGGCAGCCACCTTGGCCAGCGCACCGCGCATCGCCTGCACCGCCTGGGCGCTCGGCTCCCCCAGCCCGTGCCGTTGCCCGATCCACTCTGGATCGTTGTAGCTGAGCCACGTCTGCCCGGCCTGGTCAGTCCAGGCCAGCGCCTTGAGCGGCAGGTCGATGCCGGCTGTCTGGTTCTCCTGCATCAGCGGTGTGCCGCCGCGAGCCTGGCCGAAGATGAGCAACTGGGTCGGCCGCAGCGGCATACCAGCCTGTTCCGCACCCGCCGCGTGGTCGATCCGGGCGAAGACGTGCAGCCCGGCCTTGGTGACGGTATCGGCCAGCCGGTCGATCGTCTCCGCCGCGGAGTACGCGCTCTCCAGGGTGATCAAGCCAGTTGCCATCACAGCACCTCCCGGTAACCGGGCCAGTATGGCCTGCCGCCCCGCACCCCCGGCGCCGGGGCCGGCGCACCGCCCGCACCGGGCCGGCCCGGCATAATTCCGGCGCACGTCATGTGCCCGGACTGGAGCGGGCAATTCTGCCCGTAAATGGGCTCAGTAACACATAATCACATGTCCCGCTAACGAGATTGACCGGCGGAACTGAACCTTACTAAGGTCGTCCAGGCCATCACGGCAGGTGCCTCGGGGGTGGCCGCCAGACTGGGCAGATCTCAGTCAGCTGCACGTCAGGCAATGCGCATGACGTGCCCGCGAAATCAGCCGCTGAGTCAAAAATGGACGTTGCGGGACGACCTGTAGTTCCCGTGGCCAGGAAAGAGATAATGGCTAGTGCATACGATCGCAAAACCAATTGCGCCGACGCCTGAGGCAGAACGCGCAACCCCGATCGCCATCGTCGGCCTAGCCTGCAGGTTCCCCGATGCGGATGATCCGCTGACCCTGTTCGAGAGCGCGCTGGCCGGCCGCCGCTCGTTCCGCCGCCTGCCCCCGGGCCGGCTCGGCGGCACCGCGGCTGGCGGGCAGCCGCCGCGGGCGGCGCTGCTGGAGGGCTGGCAGTTCAGCCGGGCCGAGTTCGGCGTGGCCGAAGCCGCGTACCGGGCCGCCGACCCAGCGCACTGGCTGGCCCTGGAGACCGCGGCCCGCGCGCTGGCCGACGCAGGCTTCCCCGGTGGCCAGGGCCTGGCCGCTGACCGGGCCGGCGTGCTGCTCGGCAACACCCTCACCGGTGAGGTCTCCCGGGCCGCGGCGCTGCGCACCCAGTGGCCATTCGTGGCCACCGTGCTGGAGGCCGCGCTGGCCGCCGGGGCGGTGCCGCCCGCTGGGCGCCCTGGGGTGCTGCGGCACGCGGCCGGCGCGTTCGCCGCGCCATTCCCGGAGCCCGGCCCGGCCACCCTGGCCGGCAGCCAGCCCGGGGCGATCGCCGACCGGATCTGCCGTCACTTCGGATTCCGCGGTGGCGGCCAGGCGGTGGACGCCGCGCACTCCTCGGCACTGCTCGCGGTGGCCAACGGCTGCGCGCTGCTGGCCGCGGGCGAACTCGATTTCGTGCTGGCCGGCGGGGTGGATATCAGCCTGGACCCGTTCGAGCTGGGTGGGCTGGCCGAGGCCGGGCTGCTGACCGCCGGGCCGATGCGGATCTATGACAGCAGCCCGACCGGGTTCCTGCCCGGCGAAGGCTGTGGGATCATCGCGCTGATGCGGGCGGCGGATGCCCGGGCCGCCGACATGCCGAGTTATGCGGACATCGTGGGCTGGGGCACGTCGTCGGCCGGGCTGCCCAGTAATCAGCTGCTAGCCCTGCAGCGGGCTTACCAGCGGGCGGCGGTGCCGCCGGGCGATGTCCAGTTCATCGAGGGCGACGGCCGGGGCACCGCCGACGCCGACCTGGCCGAGCTGACCGCGCTGACGACCATCCGCGCGGGCGCCCGGGCCGCCGCCGCGCTCGGCTCGGTGAAGGCCAACATCGGGCACACCAAGGCCGCGGCCGGTGCGGCCGGGCTGATCAAGGCCGCGCTGGCGGTGAACGCCGGGGTCATCCCGCCCGTCACCGGCTGCGCGCACCCGCATCCGCTGCTCACTGACGCGGGCGCGGTGCTGCGGGTGCCCCGGTCGGCCGAATCCTGGCCCGGCCGGACCAGGCTGGCCGCGGTCAGCTCGATCGACCCGGCGGGCAGCACCGTGCACCTGGTGCTGCGCCGGGAACGCCATCAGCTGCCCGGCCTGGCCCAGCCGCCCAGCGCCGCACCGCAGCCCAGCCCGGCTGAGCAGCCCGGCGGCGGCCAGCCGGCGGCGGGCAGCCCGGGCGGCTGGGCCCTGGCCGCCTGGTCAGTGCCCAGCGCTCCCCGGCCGGAGGCGTTCACGTTCAGCGGGCCGGACCGGGCCACGCTGGCCACCCAGCTGGCCCAGGTAGCCGCGGCCGCGCCGGGCCTGTCCGATGCCGAGCTCAGCGACCTGGCCTGCCTGTCCGGCCGGGAAGCCGGCCCCGGCCCGGTCCGGGTCGCGCTGGTCGCGACCCATCAGGACGAGCTGAGCCGGCTCTGCCGGGAGGCGGCCAGCCTGCTGCCCAGCCTGCGCACCGGCCAGCTGATCACGCGGCCCGGCCTGTTCGCGGCGGACCGTGGCGCCGGCCGGGTGGCGCTGCTCTTCCCGGGCGAGCTTGCGGCCACCGGCACCGGCCAGGAACCGCCCAGCCCGGCCGCCGCGCCCGC
>DATCUG010000640.1:0-5054 GCA_036567525.1 Streptosporangiaceae bacterium
GCGGCACCGCCCGCCCCGGCCAGCATCCCGGCCAGCAGCGCGGCACTGGCCACACCGCTGGCCAGCGCGCGCAACAGAGATCTTCGCGCTAACTGTCGCATCCGCATCCTCCTCGCGGATAGGGCTGCTGGTGGCGGGTGAGCCGGGCAGCCAGAACGGGGGCGCTCCCTGCTCGCGCGCACCGCGCGC
Organism: Streptosporangiaceae bacterium; assembly: GCA_036567525.1. GTDB lineage: Bacteria > Actinomycetota > Actinomycetes > Streptosporangiales > Streptosporangiaceae > RYN-230. The sequence goes on from DATCUG010000640.1 coordinate 190, forward strand.
ACCGCGCGTGATGCGATCGGAAAGCGCTTTCACAATTGGCCGGAGCTTAAATCCGGCCATTTGAGCCGGAAAGTGACCGGCCGCATGCGGGCCCAGCCGGTCACGGTAGGTAAGCAGCTGATTGGCGCCAGGCCTGGGACGACAGGCCAGCCGGGCTCGGCCGTAGGCGGATCCGGTAACCATCGGTGACTGAACTTTTCACTCACTGCGAGCCTGCCTGGGCGCTGGCCCGGGCGGCCGCCGTGGCCTGCTGGACCGCGGCCCGCCAGGCCGGTCCGGGCCGCGCCTGGCCGGACTCGACCCGGGCCAGCGCGGTGTCGATGTCGGCGCCGATCGTGCCGCTGGCCGGGCCGAGCACGGCGCCCGGGGCCCGGTCGGCGCTGCGGCTGAAGATCCGGCCTACCTGGGCGCCGCTGAAGTACGGGCTGGTCACCCCGTGCACCGCGTTGACCGCGGCGAAGTTGGCCGGGAACTGTCCCTGGCTGCGGAACAGCTCGACGCCGGCCTGCTCTCCGGTGAGGAACGTGGCCAGCTGGAACGCGGCCTGCTGGTGCCTGCCCGCCCTGGGCAGGGCCAGATAGAAGCCGCCGGAGTTACCCGCCCCCCCGGGTGCCGCGGTCACATTCCAGCCGCCCGAGCCGAGCGGGCCGGCCAGGCTGGAGATCTGGTGCAGCAGCCAGGCCGGGCACATCACGGTGGCGAACGCACCCCGGGTCACGCCCTGCTGCCAGGCCGCCGTCTGCGGGGTGAGCCCGGCGCTCAGCCCGTCCCTGGCCGCCTGCACGGCGGTGTCCCAGGCTTGCTTGATGGCCGGGTTGCCGGTGACGGCCAGGCTGCCCGCCTGGCTGTAGTACTGCTCCTTGGCCTGTGCCGCCATCGTGTTGTACAGGCTGGCCGCGGAGTCGGTGAACGCCGGGCCGTGCGGGATGCGGGAATGGAACAGGCGGCCGAACTTCAGGTACCCGGCCCAGCTGGCCCAGTCTCTGGCCAGCACCGCGGGGCTGGTCGGCAGGCCGGCCTCGCGCAGCAGCGTGGTCCGGTAGCAGGCCGCGATCGGGCCGATCTCGGCCCCCAGCGCATAGGTGACCCCGGCCCGGCTGGCCGCCCGCTGAGCCACCCAGGGCAGCCAGTCGTCGCTGAACGCGCTGTTCCCGCCGGAAATCCCGCCGAGCGTGTTCAGCGGGACGAACGCGCTGGACAGCGGCCCGGTCACGGTGGAGATGTCGGCCATCGGCACGGCCTGGATGTCGGCCAGCCCGTGGCCGGACCGCAGCCGGTCCCGCAGCGTGCGCCAGTAACTGGCCTGATCCACCGGGCCGGTCTGGACGATCTTGATGTTGGGGTGCAGCCGCTCGTACTGTGCGTACAGCCCGGCTCGCTGGTAGCCCGGATCGCCGAAGACGCCTACCCGCAGCGTGATCAGCGGGCCCACCCGCTTGAACACCGGCTGGTCCGAGGACACGGTGCAGCTGGCCAGCAGCGCACAGCCGGCCAGCAGCGTGCAGCCGGCCACCAGCGCGCTCTTGGCCTGGCCCGCTAATTTCACGGTGAATTTCCTCGCCACGGACATGCGTGCCTCCTCGATCAGAAGATGAGAGTTGCCCGCCTGCCCCCCCGCGTCAAGGTTCCGGAAATGCCAGCCCACACCGCATATGAAACTTTCACATCCGCGCGCTGTGCGTCCGTCGGCCGCGTGCGGATTAGTTCGACCATGGGCAAGCCCAAGTCACCCTCCAGCACGCGGTCGGGCACTCAGCTTCCGGCCAGGTAGACGGCGGCACGGGTCGCTGGCGGGCGGCCGCGGCCAGGTCATGAAAGTAACTGGCCTGTTTTCACGTAGATCGGCTACTTGACCGGTTTAGTAGGTGACGGTTATGGTCGGCGTGCCATGACGCCAGTCAGTATCTAGCCATATCTGCCAGACTGCCCCGAGATCAATCCGGTATCGGGAAGAACATTCCCGGTCCGGCAATGCAGCGCCCGCTGAAAACACGACGCAGTTGCTAACCCAGCCGGAGGTGTTTGTCGTGAGACTCGACGCGATCCGATTGTCCAGACGCATGCGGCAGGTGGCATGCGGGCTGGCCGCCGGGGCCCTGGCCGGCGGCACGCTGGTGCTGGCCAGCACCGCGCCGGCCAGCGCGGCCACCTCCTGCCAGGTGGCCTACTCGGCCAACTCGTGGAGCACCGGCTTCACCGCCTCGATCACCATCACGAACACCGGCTCCGCCCTGACGTCGTGGACGCTGACCTACTCCTACAGCGGCAACCAGCAGCTGACCCAGGGCTGGTCGGGGAACTGGTCACAGTCCGGCCAGAACGTCACCGTGACCAGCGCGAGCTGGAACGGGGCCCTGGCCACCGGTGCTTCCACCCAGATCGGCGCCAACTTCTCCTACAGCGGCACCAACACCGCCCCCACCGCCTTCAGCATCAACGGCACCGCCTGCAACGGCGGCGGCGTCACCTCCTCACCCACCCCGACCCCGACCTCGACCGGCTCGCCGACCTCGTCACCCACGCCCACCGCGTCGCCCACGTCGACCAGCACCGCCGGCAACGGCACGTGCACATCCGGCGTTTCGCTGGTCGCCAACCCAGGCACGTTCTCGGTGGCTCAGGGCACCAGCGAGGTGTTCGGCGTATCGCTGACCGCCTCGCCGTCCTCTCCGATCACGGTGAGCGTGGCCAACACCGCCGGGAACAGCGGGCTGTCCGTGTCGGCCGGCAGTTCCGTCACGCTGGACTCCAGCAACTGGAACCTGCCGCAGCCGGTCACCGTCGCCGCGAACTCGTCCAGCACCGGCGCGGCCACGTTCACGGTCAGCGCGTCGGGCTGCACCTCCGTCACCGTGACCGGGACCGAGACCGCGGCCGGCTCAACCAGCACGCCGTCGCATGTCACCAACCCGTTCACTGGGGCCGGCTGGTACGTCAACCCGGACTACACGGCCGAGGTGGCCACCTCGGTGGCCGGTGCCAGCGGCACGCTGGCGTCACAGATGACAACGGTCGGCAAGCAGCCCACCGGGATCTGGCTGGACCGGATCGCGGCCATCTACGGCAACAGCAGCCGGCTGAGCCTGCAGCAGCAGCTGGCCAACGCGGCCAGCAGCAGCTCGCCGATCATCGTGCCGATCGTGATCTACGACCTGCCCAACCGGGACTGTGCGGCCCTCGCCTCCAACGGGGAGCTGACGGTCAGCAACAACGGGCTGCAGTACTACGAGCAGGACTACATCAACCCGATCGCGCAGATCCTCTCCGACTACTCCCACACCAACATCAGGGTGGTCGCGGTCATCGAGCCGGACTCGCTGCCCAACCTGGTCACCAACCTGAATGACGCCAACTGCGCCCAGGCCAACTCCAGCGGGGCCTACGTGTCTGGCGTCCAGTACGCGCTGAACAAGCTGCACGCGATCCCGAACGTGTACAACTACATCGACATCGCCCACTCGGCCTGGCTGGGCTGGCCCAGCAACATGGGCCCGGCGGTGTCCCTGCTGCACAGCGTGGCCGCGGGCACGACCGCGGGCGTGGCCAGCGTGGACGGGTTCATCAGCAACACGGCCAACTACACGCCGACCACCGAGCCGTACATGACTGCCACCGAGAACGTGGACGGCAACCCGGTCGACTCGGTCACCTACTACTCCTTCGACCCGTACATCGACGAGCTCAGCTATGACCAGGCGATGTACTCCAACCTGGTGTCGGCCGGCTTCCCGAGCAGCATCGGGATGCTGATCGACACCTCACGCAACGGCTGGGGCGGGGCGAACCGGCCCACCGCGGCCTGCTCGACCAGCACCTGCACCACGACCGCCTCGTTCGTCAATGCGTCGAAGGTTGACGAGCGGGTGTTCCGCGGCAACTGGTGCAACCAGAACAACGCCGGGCTGGGCGCGTTCCCGCAGGCCAACCCGGTGTCCTCGTTCCCGAACCTGTACGCGTACGTGTGGATCAAGCCACCGGGCGAGTCGGACGGCGACTACCCGAGCGGCTCGCACACCCACGGCGACCCGCACTGCGACCCGAACGGCACGAACACCGACGGCAGCGGGAACACCTACAACACCGGCTCGATCCCGGGCTTTGACATCCCGGCCGGCCAGTGGTTCCCGGCCGAGTTCCAGATGCTCGTGCAGAACGCCTTCCCCGCCGTCCCGTAACCCATCCCGTTAGCCGCCCGGCTGGTGCCCCGTCGCGGGGCGGGGCACCGGCCGGGCATCCCGTCCGTCTCACGGGTGCCTCAGCCAGCCACCACGAAGGTGCCCTTGGCCGGGAGGGTGACCACGAGTCCGCGGGACCGCAGTTCTTCGATCGCGCGGCGCATCGTGCCCAGCGCGACCTGGTACTCGGCGGCTAGATCCCGCTCGCCCGGCAGCCGGGCTCCGGGCACGAGCTGGCCCGCCTTGATCCTGGCCTCGATATGGTCGGCGACCCGAGCATAGATGTACGCCGGCCCGGTCTCATCCGGGTCGAACCTCGGCACACCTGCCATGTAGGTCAACATAAAGCGCCGCTGAACTGCACGGATACACAGGACGCAGCATATTGCTCTATGTCGCGTTACGACGCGGTAGGCCATTGCTATGGATGCAAATACGGGCGGACCCCCAGTGGCGGGCGGGTTAGCGGCAGGCGAGGCTGGTGACGAGCGGGGCAAGCTGCGCCGGTTGCTGCTGGACTACGGGGATCGATGGGAGATCGAGCAGGGTGCGGCGTGGGTGGCCTGCACCCGCAACGGCTCGTGCACCCATGTGATGGCCGCGCACAGCCTGGACGAGTTGCAGACGAAGCTCGCCGCCGCCGACCAGCCTGAACCGTCGTGATCAACCGTCTGCTGTCGTTATAGCAAC
>DATCUG010000641.1:0-2034 GCA_036567525.1 Streptosporangiaceae bacterium
AGACCGCGGCCAGTTCCCCCATCAGCACCGGCATCGACCAGCCATCGATCAGGATGTGATGGCTCGTCACCACTAGCCGGTGCCGGTCCTCGGCCAGCTTGATCAGTACCAGCCGGAGCAACGGCGGCACGCCAAGGTCAAACCGCTGTGCCCGGGCAGCATCGGCCAGTTCCTCGGCTCGCTTCTCCGCCTCGTCCGGGTCGAGCCCGGACAGGTCCTCCACCCGCCAGGGCAACGCCACCCGCCGGGCGATGACCTGCATTGGCGCGCCCGACTTGCGGCGCTGAAAGCTCGCCCGCAGCACGGCGTGCCGGGCCAGCAGGACCTCCCAGGACGCCTTCAGCCGTTCCGGGTCCACCGGACCAGAAACGTCCAGTACCCGGTGCGACACGTACACATCTGGCCCCTGGTCGGCAAAGTCCGCATGGAACAGCAGGCCCTCCGCCAGAGGCGACAGCGGCCAGACATCTTCGATCCGCGCTCGGCTCATTCCACTTCCCTGTTTGCCTCGTCCGTTGCCAAGTCCGCCCCGAACTCGGCTTCCAGTTCTTCAACCTCGTCTTGATCCAGGCCCAGCAGCGTGAAGTCGGAAGGCGTATGACCGCCGGCGGTGGGGTTGGCGGCGTGTTCGGCCAGTCCGGTGAGCATGGCGGCCCATTCGCTGGCCAGGTCGCGGGCGGTGGTGTCCTGGATCAGGCCCTCGGGCCAGGACAGCGTCAGCCGCAGTTGGGGGCCGGCTGGGGTGTCGCGGACGATGGCGCCGGCTTCGAGGGCGTGCAGCACCGGCATGTCCGGGTCCACGTCACCGCCCAGGCCCCCGGCCGGCACCCAGTGCCCGCCGCCGTCGCCGCGGCCGCCGCCGCTGGTGGTGAACCGGCCCAGGTAGTTGAAGCCAACCTGGGCGTGCGGCCGCCCGGCCAGCACATCCTCCGCTGACCCATAACGCAGCAGCCCGTAGCCCAGCCCGTCCCCCGGCACGGCGCGGGCTTGTTCTTTGATGGCCTTGAGCAGGTGCCCGGCGGCCGGGCCACCCGCCCGCACCTCAGCCAGGACCGCGGGGCCGGTGTCGAGGCGGACCGGGTGTGTGCTGGTGAACCAGCCCACCGCCCTCGACAGGTCCATCCCGGCAGTGAGCGGCTGGCGGCCGTGGGTCTCCACGTCGACCAGCACGCTGGTGTGGGGCTGGCCACGGCGGGACCGCCAGGTGGCCAGCGCGCCAGCCAGCCCGGCCAGCAGCACCTCGTCGGGCCCGCAGTGGAACATCCCCGGCACCCGGGCGACCAGATCCTCAGCCACCTCAGGGTCGATCTGCACGGTGACCCGCTGCTGGGTGCCGGCCCGGTCTGTCGTGGGGTCCAGGGGCCGGTCACCGACCGGCGGCTCCTCCCCCTCACCAACGATGGCCGCCCACGCGGCCTGCTCGCCCGCCCGGTCCTGGGTGGCCAGGACGGCGGCCCAGGCGGCGAACGGCACCGGCACCGCCTCCAGCACGGGCGTGTCCCCAGTGGTAGCGGCCTGGTAGGCGGCGGCCAGGTCGGGCAGCAGGATCCGCCACGACACCCCGTCCACCACCAGGTGATGCGCCGCCACCACCAGCCGCCCCTCGGCCGGCCCGGCATCCAGCCAGACCACCTGGACCATCACCCCAGCACCCGGATCCAGCCGGGCCGAAGCCTCCCGCGCCTGGGTGCGGACAACGCTGGCCAACGCCGCCTCATCCAGCCCAGCAGCATCCACCCGCTGCACCCAGCTGCCGGGGACGGCATCAGCAGCGGCGGGGATGACCAGCCGGGCAGCTTGGCCTTCACCGGCCAGCCGGGCGGCCAGGATCGGGTGGCAGGTGATTAAGGCGCTGAGGGCGTTCTGAAGTGCTGTGGGGTTCAGGTGGGGCGGGACGGTCAGCGCCATCCACTGCGCGAACCGGCCGCCCAGAAGGGGGGTCCCGCCGGCCCGGGCGGCCATCGCCCGCATCAGCGGGGTCAGCGGTATCGGGCCGGTGCCGGGGTGCGCGGTGCTGGTGGCGGCGGCGGGCAG
>DATCUG010000642.1:0-3570 GCA_036567525.1 Streptosporangiaceae bacterium
CTCAGCGCGGTGGCCGCGGCGCCGGCTCAGGCCGCGGCGCTGCCCAGCACACCGGGCTACAGCCTGCCGCTGGCGCTGCAGGAGTCGCTGTACTTCTACGACGCGCAGAAGTCCGGGCCGGCCCGCAGCGACGGCGACCAGCCGCTGTCCTGGCGGGGCGACTCGGAGCCTTCGGACAGCTGTGTGCCGCTGCAGCCGATGGCCAGCCACGTGGGCACGAACCTGTCGGCCGCGTTCATCGCGGCCAACCAGTCGGTGCTGGACCCGGGCAACACCGGCTGCGTGAACCTGTCCGGCGGCTTCCACGACGCCGGCGATCACGTGAAGTTCGGCCTGCCGCAGTCCTATGCCGCCGCGGTGCTCGGCTGGGGCATGTATGAGTTCCCGCAGGCCTACCAGGCCACCGGCACCTGGGCGCACGCCATGGACGAGATGAAGTGGTTCAGCGACTACTTCCTCCGGTCCACGTTCCTGAACCCGGCCGGCCAGGTGGTCGCGTTCGCCTACCAGGTCGGCGAGGGCGGGGTGGACCACGACTACTGGGGCCCGTCCGAGCTGCAGAGCCCGGTCACGTACCCGCGCCCGGCCTACTTCGCCACCACCCAGACGCCCGCCGCCGACCAGACCGCGAGTGCCGCGGCCGCGCTGGCCGTGGAGGCCGTCCTGACCGCCAGCAGCAACGCCAGTTACTCGGCCACGTGCCTGCAGTACGCCGAGGCGCTGTACACGTTCGCCCGGGCCAACCCGGGCACCGGCTATTCCGGCGGCTTCTACCCGTCCAGCGGTTATGTCAGCGAGGAGGCGTGGGCGGCCGACTGGCTGTACCTGGCCACCGGCAACTTCAGCTACCTCAACGACATCATCTCGGTCAGCGCCAGCGGCGCGTACAACGGCTATCTCAGCAACATCATCACCAGCCCCGGCTCGACCTGGCAGAACACCTGGGTGATGAGCTGGGACTCCCGCTGGGCCGGGGTGTTCTCGGTGCTCGACCCGATCGTGGCGGGCAACGCGAACGTGCCTGCCACGACCCAGGCCGACATCCACTACTTCGACAAGTGGCAGGTCCAGTACTGGTCGCACGTGCCGCACGACAACAGCGGCGACACCAACTTCATCGCCACCACACCGGCCGGTTTCTCGTACCTGACGTCCTGGGGCTCGGCCCGGTACAACACCGCGGCCCAGCTCGAGGCGCTGGCCTACCGGAAGAACTTCCCCACCGACCCGCAGAGCGTGCTGTTCAGCAACTGGGCCATGGGCCAGATGAACTACCTGATGGGCGACAACCCGGCCAGCGCGTCCTACATCGTCGGCTTCGGCTCGAACGTGCCCGGGGTGGGATCCGAGGTCGGTGGCAGCGCGACGGCGGCCACGCACCCGCATCACGGCGACGGGCAGGGCTCGCTGACCAACAGCCAGAGCGACCCGGCCACCGACAAGCACATCCTGTGGGGGGCGCTGGTCGGCGGGCCCAGCTCCGCTGACCAGCCGGACGATGTGACCACCGACTTCGTGCTGAACGAGGTGGCGGTGGACTACAACGCGGCGTTCACCGGCGCGCTGGCCGGGCTGTACCAGTACTACGGGCAGAGCCAGCCGATGACGAGCTTCACCCCGCCCACCGAGCCGCAGGGGAACTGCGCCGAGTACCAGCAGGCCTGCTCGGCCCCGTACTACGCCACCGCGACCCTGAACCAGGACAGCAACCAGGGCACCCAGCTCACCGTGACCATCAACAACATGGCCGACGAGCCGCCGCACCTGCAGTCCGGGATGAGCGCCCGGGTGTACTTCAACATCAGCGCGCTGCACGCGGCGGGCCAGGACATCAGCGCCATCTCCACCCCGGTGTATTACGACGCGGCCGGCCAGATCGACGGCACCGCCACGCCGGTCAGCGCGCCGGTGCGGTGGGGCGACGCGAACAGCTGCATCTACTACGTCACGGTCAACTGGGGCAGCGACCAGATCGGGCTGCCGCCGTCGCGGGCGTTCGAGTTCGGCATCAACGCGGCCATCGGCCCGCAGTACAAGTTCTACTGGAACTCGGCGTCGTCCCCGTTCATGACGGGCCTGGCCGCGGGCACGTATGCGAACACCCCGGACCCGTACATCCCGGTCTACCTCAACGGGTCGCTGGCCTACGGGCAGACGCCGTCGCTGACCGCCGATGAGGGCTGCGGCGCGGCGGGCAGCGGCAGCGGCGGGACCCCGTCGGTGACGGCGGTGTACGAGGTGTCCAGCACCGCGGCCAGCACGTCGACGATCAGCAACCAGATCGAGCTGGTCAACAACGGCAGCTCGGCCATCCCGCTGTCCAGCCTGACCGTCCGGTACTGGTTCACCGAGGACGGCACCGGCCCGCTCGACTACGTGTGCGAGTACGCGCCGGACGGCTGCGCCAACATCACCGGCACGTACGCCGCGGTCAGCCCGGCGGTGACCGGCGCCGACCACTACCTGCAGCTCAGCTTCGGCAGCGGGGCCGGGTCACTGGCGCCCGGCGCGAGCACCGGCGGCATCCAGAACGAGTTGTTCACCAGCAGCTACGCCACGATGACGCAGACCAACGATTACTCGTTCAGCGCGGCCGACACCAGTTTCACCGCCAACCCGCACATCACCGTCTACGACAACGGCACCCTCATCTACGGCACCGAACCCTAATTTCCCTAACGCCAGTACCCGCCACCCGCCGCCCAGCGCGCGCATGATCACTAGTTCGATCGCCGGGTCAGTACATTTCGACGCAGTCGTAGCTGATGGATGGGCTGAGCCAGTTGCTCAGCGCGCTGGACCCGCTGATCACGGTGATCGTCATCGTGTTGCTGCCGGCCACGAACGCGCTGGCCGGCACGGAGTAGGTGTACAGCGTGTTGTTGCCCCGGTAGGTGCCGATGGTCAGGCTGCGCGAGGACGGCTGGCTGGGCGCCGGCGGCGCGGCCGACGTCCAGCTGTTCACCGTGATCTGCGGCCGCCCGCCGCCGTACGCGGCGGTGATCCCGATCCGCACGGTGCGCGCCGCGATCTGGCTGGCTGACAGGGTGAACTTCACCGTGGTCGGGTTGTTGACGTCCTTGAACTGGAGGGCCGGGAAGTTGGCGGCCGAACTGCTGCCGACCGTGTAGGTGACCGGCCCCCAGCCCGCCATCCGGGCATCGGACGGGTGCATCGAGGTCAGGCTGGCCGAGTTCAGGAACCCGCTCGGGGTGCCGTCCCAGGTGCCGATGCGGAACACCGGCGAGGCCGGGGTGACCCAGGCCGAGTTGATATTCTGCCCGGTCGTCTCGGCCCCGGCGGTGACCGTCACGGTCCGGGTGGCCACCGCCAGCTCACCCTGGTACAGCGTCTGGGTGTAGCTGCCCGGCTTCATCAGCGGGCTGGCGAAGTCGCCGTTGGACTGCGGCGTGGCCCAGTACTGGGCGGCCGAGTTGGCCCAGCCCACGGTGGCCGGGATACCCGGCGTGACCCCGGACGCGTTGCCGGCCACCCAGCCGCGGCCGGACGACGCCACCGCGCCGGTCAGCCCGAGGCCGGACATGAAGCTCATGTCCGGCGCGGCGGGCG
>DATCUG010000643.1:0-2254 GCA_036567525.1 Streptosporangiaceae bacterium
GGCTTCGCCGACTCGGCCCGGACCATCCGGCTGCCGGTGCACGTGCTGGAGATGCTGAGCAAGCTGTCCCGCGTGGAGCGGGACATGCACCAGCGGCTCGGCCGTGAGCCCACCCCGGAGGAGCTGGCCGTCGAGCTGGACCGGACCCCGGACCAGATCGAGGAGCTGCTGCGCACCAGCCGGCAGCCGATCAGCCTGGACTCCACCATCGGCGAGGACGGCGAGACCAGCATCGGCGACCTGATCGAGGACGTGGACGCCCCGGAGGCATCCGAGCTGGTGGACCGCCAGCTGATGGCGGACCAGCTGCGGCACGCGCTGGACGGGCTGACCCAGCGGGAAGCCACCATCATGGCCATGCGGTTCGGCCTGTACGACGGCAACCCGCACACGCTGGATGAGATCGGCCGCGCGCTCGGGCTGACCCGGGAGCGGATCCGGCAGCTGGAGAAGCAGTCCCTGTCCAAGCTGCGCCACCCGAGCCGCGCCCAGCCGCTGCTCGATTACGCCAGCTGACTGGCCAGATAGAGCACACCGGCCCGGCCGGGGGTTACTCCCCCGGCCGGGCTTTTTGTGTGCCGCGCCGCTACTGGTCGGCGGCCGAGCTCACCTGGTGGTAACCGGGCGGGATGGTGACCAGGGCCCGGGCCGTGTTGGCCGGGGTCGGCGGCAGCCAGCGCACGTTGGTCACCGACTGGAAGCGGGTGTGCCCGCCAGCGCCGCCGAACGTCTCGGTCACGCCGATCACCCGGACCGGCAGATAGCTCGACGGGTTCACGTACAGCGTCCACAGCGCCCGCGCGTACTTCTCGTGCACGGCATGTCCCTCGCCGCGGCCGAGCCGGACCGTGATCGGCTTACCGGTGATCTCGGTGGTTTCCTGGCCGTTGACCCAGACGTGCCCGGTCACCCTGGCCGCGCCGCAGTCCAGCGTGGCCTTGATGAACGAGGACCAGTGCGCGGTCGGCACCGGCGGGCCGCCCATCTGGAGGGCAGCGTGGCCGCACGCGCTGGCCGGCGTGCTGTACACCGGCGACAGGCTGTACTTGTGATCGAAGTAGGTGACGTAGGCGCCGGTGAGCTTGTCGTTGACCAGCGCGGTGCCGGCCGCCAGGTAGCGTACCGAGCCGCCCTGGTGGGAGCAGTCGCCGCTGCTGTTGACCTGCCCGCACTGCGCGCCGGTGTACTCCTCGAACCGGTTGTGGCCGCCGTAGGCCCAGGTGACGGACGGCTGGCCGCCGGTGCTCATCGTGGTGCCGACGAACACGTTGCGCTCGCTGGCCAGCGCGTGCTTGACCCGGCTGACCACCAGGGCGGCCCGCGCCTGGGCCAGGCTGCTGCCCGGCCGGGCCACCGTGCCCGCCACGATCAGCGCTGCCGCCACCGCGGTGGCCGTCGCCGCGGCCGCGCCGCACAGTGTCACGCGCCGGACGATCCGCCGCCGCCTGCGCTGATGGGCGGCCCGGTAGGCCAGCCCGGCGGGCGCCCGGACCCCCTCGGTGAACGATTCCATGCTCTCCCGGAGCAGGTCCTCCACGTTCGTGCTCATCTGGCTGGTCCCCTCAATCCGGTTTCGTGTAGTTCGGCCTGCTGCCAGCCGTCGGCCAGGTCACGCAGCCGCCGCAGCCCCCGGGATGCGGCGGATTTGACGGTGCCCTCCGGCCAGCCGAGCAGCTCCGCGGTCTCCGCCTCGGTGAGCTGCTCCCAGTACCGGCAGACCAGCACCGCCCGCTGCCGCGGCGGCAACTGCAGCAGCAGCCGGATCAGCGCATCGCGCAGGTCCACTTCGGCCACTGGGTCGGCGGCCGGCCGGGCCTCGGCGCGCAGCAGGAGCAGCTTGCGCTGCAGCCGGGCCGCCCGGCGGAACCCGTCGGTGGCCAGGTTGTACAGCGTGCGCCGCAGGTAGGCCTCGGGGTCACCGTCCAGCGTGGACCAGTGCCGCAACAGCCGTTCCAGCGCGGTCTGCAGCAGGTCCTGGCCGGCCTCGCGGCTGCCGGTGAGCAGCATCGCCGCCCGCAGCAGGTGGTCGGCCCGGTCGGTGAGGAAGCGCTCCAGCTCCGCCACCGCCTGGTCTTCTGCCATCGGCTGTCCTCCTTTCGCATACCAAGCACGACCAGCTGGGTCGGCACGTTCCCGGACGTCACAAACACGGGGTCCATTTCGTCAGAACGTACGTCGAGATGGAGGAGGCGGGCAGATGCGGATTGCGGTGGCCGGCGGGACCGGCCTGGTTGGCCGGTACGTGGTGGCCGAG
>DATCUG010000644.1:0-4694 GCA_036567525.1 Streptosporangiaceae bacterium
GCTGATCGTGCCGGACGTCACGGCCGCGCTCGGCCAGCTGGCCCGGGCCGTGGTGGACCGGCTGCCCAGCCTGGAGATCGCCGGGATCACCGGGTCCGCGGGCAAGACCACCACCAAGGACCTGGCCGCCCAGCTGGTCGAGGCGCTCGGCCCGACGGTGGCCCCGCGGGCCTCGTGGAACAACGAGATCGGCCACCCACTCACCGTGCTGCGCGCCACCGCGGACACCCGCTACCTGGTGCTGGAGCTGTCCGCCCGCGGCCCAGGGCACATCGCCCACCTGTGCCAGATCGCGCCGCCCCGGCTCGGCGTGGTGCTCTGCGTCGGCCATGCGCACGAGGGGGAATTCGGCAGCATCGAGGCGGTGGCTGAGGCCAAGGGAGAACTGCCGGCCGCGCTCCCCGGCAACGGCATAGCACTGCTTAACGCCGATGACCGGCGGGTCATGGCCATGAGCGCGCGGACCCAGGCGCGAGTGGTCACGTTCGGCGAATCGGCCGGCGCCGACGTCCGGGCCGGCGAAGTCCGGCTTGATGAGCGCGGACGGCCGGGATTCCAGCTCGTCATGGGCGGGGCACTGGCGTTCGTGCAAATGCGCCTTTTCGGGCGGCACAACGTGCAGAACGCGCTCGCGGCCGCGGCGCTGGCCGGCCAGCTGGGCATGCCGCCGGATGAGATCGCCGCGCGGCTGTCCGCGGCCGAACCGCGCAGCCGGTGGCGGATGGAGGTGACCGACCGCGCCGACGGGGTCACCGTGCTGAACGACGCCTACAACGCCAACCCGGAGGCGGTCCGGGCCGCGCTGGACACGCTGGCCGTGCTGGCCCGCGGCCGGCGCGCGTTCGCGGTGCTCGGGCCGATGAGCGAGCTCGGCGGCAGCGCCGCGGCCCGGCACGAGGAAGCCGGGGGGTACGCGGCGCGGTCCGGGCTGGCCGGCCTTATCGTGGTCGGGGACGCGGCCGCACCCATGCTGACCGGGGCCAAGGCGGAGCCCGGCTGGACCGGGGAGCTGATCCATGCGGCCGATCCGGACGCCGCCCTGGACGCGCTGCGGAACCAGCTAGCACCGGGAGACGTGGTCTTGGTGAAGGCATCCCGCAGCGCCGGGCTGGAACGGGTTGCCCTCGCCCTGACCGGGGAGACCGTGGTTCCAGAGAGGACTGCGCAGTGAGAACCATCCTGCTGGCCGCGGGGGTGTCGCTGCTGTTCTCGCTGTTCGGCACGCCACTGGCCATCAAGATCTTCCGCCGGCACGGGTACGGCCAGCTGATCCGCGAGGAGGGCCCGGCCGGGCACGCCACCAAGCGCGGCACCCCGACCATGGGCGGCACCGTGATCGTGATCGGAGCCGTGTTCGGCTATGTGATCGGGAACCTGTTCACCGGCGGGCGGCCGTCGGTGTCCGGCGTGCTGGTCGTGCTGCTCATGGTCGGCCTGGGCGTGGTCGGCTTCCTGGACGACTTCATCAAGATCTACAAGCAGCGCAGCCTGGGCCTGCGCAGCGGGGCCAAGCTGGCCGGCCAGGCGGTGGTCGGCGCGCTGTTCGCGGCGCTGGTCGTGCAGCAGCACTTCGCCGACGGGTATGACCTGACCCCGGCCGACGCGCACCTGTCCTTCCTGCGCGACTTCGGGCCGTCGCTCGGCGTCACCGCGTTCATGCTGTGGATCGTCCTGCTCATCGCCGGCTTCTCCAACGCGGTCAACCTGACCGACGGGCTGGACGGGCTGGCCACCGGGTGCGCCTGCCTGGTGCTGGCCGCCTACGTGCTGATCGGGATCTGGCAGGAGCGCAACGACTGCACGCTCAACCTGGCGCCGCAGTGCTACGACGTGCGCGACCCGCTGGACATGGCGGTGATCGCCGCGTCGGTGCTCGGCGCCTGCTTCGGCTTCCTGTGGTGGAACGCGCCGCCGGCCCGGATCTTCATGGGCGACACCGGGTCGCTGGCCCTGGGCGGGGTGCTGGCCGGGCTGGCCGTGTGCACCAAGACCCAGCTGCTGCTGGCCATCCTGGGCGGCCTGTTCGTGGTCATCACGCTGTCGGTGATCATCCAGGTGGGCTCGTTCAAGATGACTGGTAAACGGGTGTTCCGGATGGCGCCGCTGCAGCATCACTTCGAGCTGACCGGCTGGGCGGAAACCACCATCGTGATCCGGTTCTGGCTGATCTCGGCCATGTTCGTCGCGCTGGGGCTCGGCATCTTCTACGTGGAGTGGATGCCCAAGTAACACGACACGCGGACGGATGTCCCGGGGGAGCGAGCCTTGTGGCCCGAAACTGGGATCATGGACCAAGTAGCGCCTGCCGTGGCGCCGTCCCGCGCTCCGGTGTCCTGGACCGGGCAGGCGCGGGACCGGGTGGCCGCCCGGTTCGGCTTCCTGGACCGCCCGCTCACCGACTTCTACCTGGTTCTCGGCATCACCACACTGCTGCTCGCGCTCGGCCTGGTCATGGTGCTGTCCACCTCGTCCGCGGCCGGGCTGATGGCGGGCGGCTCACCGTGGTCCGGTCTGCAGCACCAGCTGCTCGGCGTGCTGATCGGGCTGCCCTGCATGTGGCTGGCCGCGCGGTCCTCGCCCGGCCGGTACCGGGCCGCCGCCTACCCGCTGATGTTCATCGCGCTGCTCGGGCTGGTCGTGGTGCTGTTCATCACCCCGCAGCCGGAAAGCGGCGGGGCGGCCCGCTGGCTGCAGATCGGCGGCTTCCAGTTCCAGCCGTCCGAGCTGGCCAAGTTCGCGTTCCTGCTCTGGGGCGCGGACCTGCTGGCCCGTAAGGAGAGGCTGAACCAGCTGACCGACTGGCGGCAGCTGCTCATCCCGCTGCTGCCCGGGGTCGGCTTCCTGGCCATGCTGGTCATGCTGGGCGACGACCTGGGCACCACGTTCATCCTGCTGGTCATCTTCCTGGCGCTGCTGTGGATCATCGGCACGCCGGGCCGGGTGTTCGCCGGGATCCTGCTGCTGATCGGCCTGGCCCTGCTGGCCATGATCGTGGTCGCGCCGTACCGGATGGAGCGGCTGTTCGGCTTCCTGCACGCCAGCGGCAACCCGGTCGGCCGGGACCAGCAGCCGATCCAGGGTAAGTGGGCGGTCGGCTCGGGCGGCTGGTTCGGCGTCGGGCTGGGCGACAGCCGGGAGAAGTGGGGCTGGGTCCCCGAGTCCACCACCGACTTCATCTTCGCCATCCTGGGCGAGGAACTCGGCCTGGTCGGCACGCTGTGCGTGACGTTCCTGTACGCCGGGCTGGCCTATGCCGGGCTGCGCATCGCCCGCCGGGTGCAGGACACGTTCATGCGGCTGGCCGCGGGTGGGGCCACCGCCTGGATCGTCGGCCAGGCACTGGTGAATATCTGCGCGGTCATCGGGATGCTGCCGATTACCGGTGTCCCGCTGCCGCTGGTCTCCGAAGGCCTGTCGTCCCTGCTGGTGACCATGGTGGCACTGGGCATGCTGATGTCCTTCGCGAAACGTGAGCCCGGCGCCAGCCAGGCCCTTACCGAGGCTGGCCCCGGAGCCGGGCTGCGCGTCCTAAGCTGGCTTGGCCTGGCCGGCCGGCGCAAAACGCCCGCCGGGCCCTGGCGCCGTCGGTGAGGGAGGGAGTACCGGGCCATGAGCGTCGTACTCGCGGGTGGTGGTACAGCCGGTCATATCGAGCCCGCGCTGGCCTTGGCCGATGCGCTGCGCCGGGCCGACCCGGAACTCGGCATCGTGTGCCTGGGCACTGAGCGTGGGCTGGAGACCCGGCTGGTGCCGATGCGCGGGTATGAACTGGCGCTGATCCCGCCGGTGCCGTTGCCGCGCAAACTCACCCCGGAACTGATGGGCGTGCCGGGGCGGCTGAACGCTTCGGTGGCGGCGGCCGGGCAGGTGCTGGAGCAGGCCCGGGCCCGGGTGCTGGTCGGTTTCGGCGGGTATGTGGCCACCCCGGGCTACCTGGCCGCGCGGCGGCGGCACGTGCCGATCGTGGTGCACGAGGCCAACGCCCGCCCCGGGCTGGCCAACCGGATCGGCGCCCGGTTCACCCGGTATGTGTTCACCGGCCAGCCGGGCACCAAGCTGCCGCACGCCAGTTACGTGGGCATCCCGTTGCGCCGGGAGATCGCCGGGCTGGACCGGCTGGCGCTGGCCGACAAGGCCCGGGCGCACTTCGGGCTGCGCCCCGACCTGCCGGTGCTGCTGGTCACCGGTGGCTCGCAGGGCGCCCGGTCGCTGAACTACGCGGTGCTGGACGCGGCCGAGGCGATCCGGGCGGCCGGCGTCCAGGTGCTGCACATCCTCGGGCCGCGTAACGACCTCCAGGTGCAGCTGCCGCCGGGCGGCGCGCCGTACGTCACGTTGCCTTATCTGGACCGGATGGACCTGGCCTACGCGGCGGCCGACTTCGCGGTCTGCCGCAGCGGCGCGATGACCTGCGCCGAGCTCACCGCGGTCGGGCTGCCCGCGGTCTACGTGCCGCTGCCGATCGGCAACGGCGAACAACGGCTGAACGCGCTGCCGGTGGCGGCGGCCGGCGGCGGCCTCATCGTGCCCGACGCCGAGCTGACCCCGGACTGGATCCGCTCCGACCTGCTGCCCATCCTGACCGACGCCAAGCTGGTGGCGGCCATGTCACAGGCGGCCGCCGGGATCGGGCACCGGGACACGGACGTGCGGCTGGCCGCCGAGGTGCTTGGCATTATCCGTGGCGGTGCCGA
>DATCUG010000645.1:0-4229 GCA_036567525.1 Streptosporangiaceae bacterium
GGGCCCCAGCAACCAGCCGTCAGTCAGCCAGCCGCGGTCGGCGACGCGGAGGGCGCCAGCCGGCCGCCCGCCGGCTGCGGCGGACCCTGGTTCGGCTGCGTCCTGGCCGGGCCGACGAACAGCATGACCTGCTGCGGCGCCCACGGCACCGCGTCGTACACGAACCAGGTGCCCGGGACCGAGCGCAGGTGCCGGGCGTAGCCCTGGCGCATCACGTCGAACAGCGGCACGCTGACGCCCCGGTGCCGCAGCGCGGCCAGCACCTGGGCCACCGTCCGGCCGGTGACCCGCATGCCGTGCAGCACCTCACCGGGCGCGAACGCGGAGGCCGACGACTCATACTGCTCACCGGGTCGGGCCGCCCGGCCGAACACCACCTGCGCCGAGCCGTGGAAGCTGGCCGGCACCCGGACCCCGACCGGGCAGGCCGCCCCGCCGCCACCGGTGTAGCACTTCCCGTGCGCGGTGATCGGCGTGACATCGCCGCTCAGGTAGACCACGGTGCCGACCAGCGACGGCGACGCGGGCACCAGTGTCAGCGTGATGCGCAGATGGTGCCGGGCGAACTCGGCCCGGTACCGGGCCGGGTCGGCCAGTGGGTCGCGCACCCGGACGATGATCGCGCCGCCGTGCCGGC
This sequence comes from Streptosporangiaceae bacterium, assembly GCA_036567525.1. Lineage (GTDB taxonomy): Bacteria > Actinomycetota > Actinomycetes > Streptosporangiales > Streptosporangiaceae > RYN-230. Next base: position 638 of record DATCUG010000645.1, read on the forward strand.
TGAACGACAGTGCCTGCGCCTGCGCGGCGGGCGGCCCGACGGTGACCGGCCCGACCCGCTGCCCGGGGCGGCCCAGCGACGTCACCACCAGCAGCGCGATGGCGAGCGCGGCAGCCACCGGTATCCCGAACAGCCAGCGGCCTTTTCTTACTGAACGCCCCTGCCCGCTGGCCGCCGCCCGCCGCTCCGGGGCCGTCGCTGGCGCAACGGCGGTGATCTGCGCGGCCAGGTCGGCCAGCGTGTCCGGGCGGGCCAGCCGGGCCGCCTCGGCGTCGGTAACCGGGGAAATCCGGGTGACGGGGTTCATGCCAGGTCTCCATTCGGGACGCGGGTGCGGGGCGCGGGCGGGTGGGCGTGGCTGTCGGCCAGTTCGCGGGCGAGCCGCTTGCGGGCCCGGTGCAGCCGGACCCGGGCCGCGTTCCGCGAGCAGCCGAGGACGATCGCGATCTGGCCCGGGTCCAGTCCCTCCCACGCGCTGAGCGCGAGCACCTCCCGCTCGGTGCCGGGCAGGCGGCGGAACGCCTGCGCGATCTGGGCCACGTCCCCGCTGAACTCGGGCGGCTGGTAGCTGCGGGCCAGGTCGGCGCGCAGCCGGTCGGCCAGCGCGGACCGGCGGCGCTGGCCGCGATGGTGGTTGGCCAGCACCCGGCGGGCCACGCCGTACAGCCACAGCCGGGCGGCCGGCTCCGGCGGCAGGTCCTCCAGCCGCCGCCAGGCGGTCAGGAACGTGTCGGCCAGGACGTCGGCGGCATCGTCGGGATTCTCGGTCCGGCGCAGCAGGTAGCCCAGGACCGGGCCGTGATACGCGGCATACACCGCTTCGAAGCGGTGCCTGCGCTGATCGGGATCTGGGGGCGGACTCGGCAAGACGGCTCCTTCCGGGGCTGCGGTATCCGGTACCAGGCACATGTCCGCCTGCCGCCGAGCATTTCAGCACGTGGCCGCCGTGATCGCTGGCTAGCCGCGAACTGCCCGGCCAGCTAGAGTCCTAGTGAATCTGCGATCACTTCGTTGGAGCAGGCGTGGATTTCGCTGAGACCGCCGAGCACCGCGACCTCCGGGCCGCTGTCGCCGCTATAGCCAGTGGCTTTGGCGCGCAGTATTACATTAGCCACGCCGGGGCGGGCACGCCCTGCGATGAACTGTGGGCCAAGCTTGGTGAAGCCGGATTCATTGGCGTGAACATTCCCGAGGATTACGGCGGCGGGGGCGGCGGGCTCACCGAACTGGCCCTGGTCTGCGAGGAACTCGGCGCACAGGGCACGCCGCTGCTGCTGTTGCTGGTCTCGGCGGCCATCTCGGCCGGGGTGATCGCCGAGTTCGGCACCGGCGAGCAGCGCCGGACCTGGCTGCCCGGGCTGGCCGCCGGCACGACCAAGATGGTGTTCGCGATCACCGAGCCAGACGCCGGCTCGAACACGCACCGGCTGGCCACCAAGGCGACCCGGGTGCAGGGGGACGGGGAACCGGGCGGGGGCTGGCGGCTCAACGGCACCAAGTACTACATCTCCGGGGTGGACGAGGCCGAGGCGCTGCTGGTGGTGGCCCGGACCGGCACCGACTCGCGCGGCCACGCGGAGCTGTCCCTGTTCATCGTGCCGACCGACAGCCCCGGGCTGCACGCCAGCGTGCTGCCGGTCGACCTGATGCTGCCGGAGAAGCAGTTCACGCTGCACTTCGACGACGTGCCGCTCGGCCCGGGGGCGCTGGTCGGCGGCGAGGGCCAGGGCTTCCGGCAGGTGTTCCACGGGCTGAACCCGGAGCGCATCACCGGCGCCGCCACCTGCGTGGGCATCGCCCGCTACGTGCTCGCCACGGCCGGCCGGTACGCCACCGAGCGCCAGGTGTGGTCGGCCCCGATCGGCACCCACCAGGGGGTGGCCCACCCGCTGGCCCGGGCCAAGATCGAGACCGAGCTGGCCGGGCTGATGATCCGGAAGGCCTGCTGGCAGCACGACCACGGCGAGCCGGCCGGCGAGGCCTCGAACATGGCCAAGTACGCGGCCGCGGAAGCGTCGATTGCCGCGGTCGACGCGGCCATGCAGACCCACGGCGGCAACGGCTTCGCCACCGAGTACGGCCTGGTGCCGTACTGGGGGCTGGCCCGGCTGCTCCGGGTGGCCCCGGTCAACCGGGAGATGATCCTCAACTTCGTGGCCCAGCACAGCCTCGGCCTGCCCCGGTCGTACTAGGGGTGGCGGGTACTGGCGTTCGGAAGGAAAGGCCTGTGGATCTGGCGCGCACTACTTCTTCGGCCGGTACTTGAGCCGGCGCCGGGCCTGCTCGCTCCGGCCGCTCTGCTCGTTGTCCGCGGCCACCTTCCGTGCCTGCTGCAGGTCGGCCAGCGTGAGCAGCTGGTTGCGCAGCAGGAACTCGGCCAGTTCGCGCTGGTGCCCGGCTTCCCTCCAGATCAGGCCCTGGAGCAGCTTCTTGTAGTCGGACACCGCGCCCTCGCCGCTCAGGTCCAGCGCGACGACCACGTCCATCATCGGCACCGGCTGCGGGGCCGGGCGGCCCAGGATGTACTCCTGATAGTGGAACGCCATGGCCATCCGGGCGGCCGCGTTGCGCTGCAGGTAGGTCCGCACCCGCTGCGGGGCGTCCGGCCGCGGCGGGCTGCCCCGGCGGGTCAGCGCGCCGTTGGCCGGGACCGGCTTCTCCACTGTGACCGGCTGCTCATCCTGGCCCGGTTCGGCTGGCTCGGGGCTGCCCGGGGCGGCCAGGTCCAGCCGTAGCGGCAGCACCCAGTTCCCGACGCTGACCAGCCAGGTGCCGGCCTCCAGCACGACCGGCAGCGTTTCGTAGTGCAGCGCGGGCGCGACCGGCAGGATGTGCCGGGCCGCCTGCTGCACGCCCCGCGCATCCAGCGGCGCCTGCTCGGGGTGCGCGGCCAGGTAGACCGGGTAGGTGCTGTCCCGGCTGAACAACTCCCAGCGGTGATGCACGTAGCGCAGCCCGGCACAGCGCGGCGAGCGGTGCAGGGTCAGGTCGCGGTTGCCGCTGAGCAGCGCCCGGTCCAGCCAGGTGATCTCGTCGCGCGGGCAGCGCACCCAGTCGGCGCTGGCCGCCGGCCGGATGAAAAGCTGGCCACGGCCCGGCGACGGCTGGCTCAGCCGATCTCTACCCGGGACTGCGGTGCGTCCTGGCTCTGGCCCCACTGAATCGAGTCGCCGTCGTGCAGCGGGTGCTCCCCGGCTAGCGGGCTGCCGTTCAGGACCAGGCCGTTCAGGCCCAGGTTGGCTATCCACCACTGACCGTCAGAGTACGTGAATCTGGCGTGCTCCCTGGACACGGTGGGCACATCTGGCAGCGCGAGTTCCACCGCACCACGCCCGGCCCGGGCCCCCGAGGTCCGGGTCTGCGACACGTAGTCCCCGGTGCGCAGCCGGAGCATCGGGACCGGGTTGCGGGCCGGCTCCGCCACCGTGGCCAGGCTGCCGCCCGGGACGGCCGGTGCCACCTCGGCCGCGGCGGTGATGCCGTCGTGGGCGAACGGCCACTCACCGGGCGCCCGGCTGCCCGGCGGCCGGTCACCGGCGGAGTGGGCGGCCTGCGGGCCGGGCGGCCGGCCGGGCTGGGGACCGGGCTGGGG
>DATCUG010000646.1:0-2924 GCA_036567525.1 Streptosporangiaceae bacterium
GCCTGGCAGGCCGCCCGCACCATCAAGGCCAACCCGGACGCGGCGCAGTGGCCGGTCCGGCAGCGTGCCCTGGAAGACGGCAAGATCGTGTACATGGCGGTGCCGCGGCTGGCTGGCCCGGAGCCGTTCTTCGCCCTTGACCCGGCGCACCTGGCCGAGCCGCCACGGAAGGCGTCGTCGATCAGTGGCGCGTCCCGCTCGGCCCGCCGGGTCCACCTGGCCGGCCTGTCCCCGGTCGACCTGGTCGTGATGGGCAGCGTGGCCGCCGCCGCGGACGGCGCCCGGCTGGGCAAGGGCGGCGGTTTCGCCGACCTGGAGTACGCGCTGGCCAGCGCGGCCGGCCTGATCGGGCCGGACACGGTGTGCGTCACCACCGTGCACGAACTGCAGGTGGCCGAGCCGGGGACCATCCCGGTCACCGGCCACGACGTGCTGGTGGACTACATCGTCACGCCGGAGCGGGTGATCGACTGCCGGCCCGGCCGCGGCCCGCGCCCCACCCCGGCCATCGACTGGGCCGACCTGACCGAGGAGAAGATCGCGGCCATCCCGCTGCTCAGCACACTGCGCGGGGCCGGTTAACCTAGGCGGGTCAGATGATGCCCTGACGTGGAGCTCATGGCCTCCCGAACCGCTACGGCTGATGGCTTCTGCATCATTCCGCTGCGCAACGGAGGCAATCAGTGCTGCTGGTTAACCGTGCCGCCCGCCGTCGGCTGCCCCGGATCGACACCAGGGAAATCGCCGCCGTGTTCGCCGGGGGCGCGCTGGGCACCGCGGCCCGGGCCGGGCTGGCCGAGGCGTTCCCGCATTCCCCGGTGTCCTGGCCCTGGCCCACGTTCGCGGTCAACATGGTGGCCGCGTTCCTGCTCGGCTACTTCGTCACCCGGCTCCAGGAACGCCTGCCGCTGTCCAGCTACCGCCGCCCGCTGCTGGGCACCGGGCTGTGCGGTGGCCTGTCCACGTTCTCCACCATGCAGGTGGAAATCCTGAACATGCTGAACGCCCACGCCTGGGCCCTCGCCGCCAGCTACACCGCGGTCAGCGTGGTGGCCGGCTACGCCGCGATTTACCTGGCCACGGTGGCGGTCCGCCGGGTCCGGGTCCGGGTGCCATGACGGTCCTGTTGTGGGCCGGGGTGGTGCTGATCGGCGGGGCGGGCTCGGTGGCCCGGTTCCTGGCCGACGGGCTGGTCGGGTCGGCCGCCGGGCGGGCCTTCCCGTTCGGCACGTTCGCCATCAACCTGTCCGGCGCGATGATCCTGGGCCTGCTCACCGGGCTGGCCCTGGGCGGCGACCAGGCGCTGCTGGCCGGCACGGCCGCGGTCGGCTCGTACACCACGTTCTCCACCTGGATGTTCGAGACCGAGCGGCTGGCCGAGGAACGCCAGGCCGGCCCGGCGGTGGCCAACGTGCTGGCCAGCCTGGTGCTCGGGGTAGCCGCGGCCGCCCTCGGCCGGTACCTGGGGACGCAGCTGTGAACGCCGACTGCATCAAGCTGACCAGCTATTTCAGCGAGCGGCAGCGGACCGGCGGCCGGTTCGTGGCCGACGCGCTGCTCGATCTGTACGGGCAGCACCAGATCGCGTCCAGCGTCCTGCTCCGCGGCACCGAGGGGTTCGGGCTCAAGCATCACCTGCGCACCGACCGGTCGCTGACCCTGTCCGAAGACCTGCCGCTGGTCGCGGTCGCGGTGGACCGCCGGCCGCGGATCGAGGCCGTGCTCGGCGACACGTTCAACCTCAACCGCCCGGGGCTGGTCACGCTGGAACGGGCCCGGCTGCTGACCGGCGAGCTGACCGCGGTCGGCCTCACCACGGGCGGCCTGACCACAGGCGGGCGGCCCGATGACCGGCCGGACGTCACCAAGCTGACCGTCTACCTGGGCCGCCAGGAACGCGTCTACCGGGTGCCCGCGTTCGCCGCGGTGTGCGACCTGCTGCACCGCCGTGGCGTGGCCGGCGCGACCGCCCTGCTCGGCGTGGACGGCACCACGCACGGCCGCCGGGAACGGGCCCGGTTCTTCAGCCGCAACACCGCCGTGCCGATGATGGTCATCGCGGTCGGCGACGGCGCCCGTATCGGCCGGGTGCTGCCCGAGCTGGGTGGGCTGCTCCGCGACCCGCTGATCACCGTCGAGCGGGTCCGGGTCTGCAAGCGGGACGGCGAACTGCTCGGCACCCCCGACACGCTGCCCGGCGTCGATGAGCACGGACTGGCGTTGTGGCAGAAAATCATGGTTTTTACCTCGGAATCCGCGCTGTACGGTGGGCAGCCGCTGCACCGGGCGCTGGTCCGGGCGCTGCGGTCGGTGGGAATCAGCGGCGCGACCACGCTGCGCGGCGTCTGGGGCTTCCACGGTGACCACCCGCCGCACGGTGACCGGGTGCTGCAGCTCGGCCGGCACGTGCCCACGGTCACCGTGGTGGTCGACACGCCGGAGCGGATCGCGGCCGCGTTCCCGGTGATCGACCGGCTGACCAGCCAGCGGGGACTGGTCACCAGCGAGACCATCCCGGCGCTGCGCGCGGTCGGCGGCGGCCGCAGCCGGGGCGGGCCCCGGCTGGCCAGCCATCATCTCTAGCCGCGCGGGTCCGGCGGCAGGACCAGGCTGTGCATGGTCGCGGTCAGCACGGCCAGCGCCCGGGCCGGGTCGAGCCGGCCGGCCCGGGCCTCGTCGGCGCAGGTGTGAATGAGCGCGAAGCAACTGGCCACCAGCCAGCCTGCGGGCAGGTCGGTGCGGAACGAGCCGTCCGCCTGGCCGCGCTCGATCAGCTCGCCGACCCGCTGCTGGGCCGCCTGGTGGCTGCGGGTCAGCGCGGCCGGGCTGAGCTGGGCGCTGGCCGCCGCCGCGACCGCGCCGTACCGGTCCAGGTCGCGCCAGCCCGCCGCGAGCAGCTGGTCCAGCGCGGCCAGCGGCGGGGC
>DATCUG010000647.1:0-8459 GCA_036567525.1 Streptosporangiaceae bacterium
GGCAGGCGCCGCGACCGGGCCGGCTGCCGCGGGTGCCGGTAGACGGCACGCAGCACATCAGCGGCGTCCGGCGTGAACCGCTCCATGTCACGGAACGCGACCCGCAGGTCGTCTTCGGTAAGCATTAGATTCTCTCCTCGATAAATGCAGGCGCCTGACCAGGCCGAACGTCCATTTCCACGCGCAGCGTGGCGAGCGCCCGGGTCGCATAGCCGCGGACCGTTCCCGGCTTGCAGCCGATCAGGTCCGCGATCTCGATGTCGGAGAGCCCCTCGTAGTAGCGGAGTGCGAGCACGGCGCGCTGCCGTGCGGGCAGCTTGCCGAGCTGGGTGAGAAGAGCGTCACGTTCGGCGTAGCCGGTGGCGTGATCCGGTGCCCTGCGATGATCGACGTCTGAAGCGGCCCCCGCGGGAATCTGCCGCCATTCCCGGCGGCGCCAGTGCAGGAATTCGTTGAGGATCATCTTGCGGACGTAGTACTCCGGCCGGTCCAGGCTGCCGATCGTGTGCCATCTGGAATGCGCCCTGATCAGCACCTCCTGGGCCAGATCCTCGGCCAAGGCGCGGTCGCCGGCCAGCACCGCGGCGAACCGCAGCACGCCGGGCAGCCGGTCGGCCGCGAATTCCTCGAAGGTCATCACACCTCCACCGTTGGGCTTCCGCTCCTTACATGCACGGAGCACCCCGATGTGCTGCGCCGACGGTAGGAAAACCCCGACGCTACGGGTGGAGGTGGTGTCGCCGCTAGCTTCGCTTGCCGCGCTGGGCTGAGATCCAGCGTTCGGTACAGGACCGGGAGTCCTGGCAGTACCACCGGACGTCCTGGCAGGCATCGCTGCCATCCGGCACCATCTGGTTCTGATGCAGGCGGATGCCGCACAGCCAGCACGAGACCACAGCGGCCCGCCGGACCAGAGCGGAGTCAGGCGGCAGCGAGCTAAGCAGCGGGTCGCTCATTTTGGTCACGGTGCGCTCCTGAGGCGAATAGCGGCTGACGTTCAATCTCGGTAAGTCCACCCCAGATGCCATGTGCCTGCCGGGTGGTGACGGCATAGTCCAGGCACTTGGCACGGATCTGGCACCGCTGGCACACCGCACGGGCCCGGGCCACGTCGTCCTCGGCCCGGCCTTTGTCGGAGATCGGGAAGAACAGGTCCGGGTCGGCTTCCTGGCACGCAGCAAGCTCCCACCAGTCACGGAGAATCGTCGTGGCCACGTTGGTCATCCTCTGCCACACGGTTACCGTCCAAACCCAGACGCCAGCGCCTGCCCGCGTACCGGCGGGGCACGGCGTGGTTGAGCGGTCACTGGTACTGCCCTTGGCGGCTGGGCTGACAACCGCAGGGAAGAGGACAGCATCCTTCCCGCGGAACGGCCCGCTACACATCGGCGGGGAATTCAGTTGCGATCAAACAATTAATCGCCTATCGTCGATAAACGATGAAGCAATCTGTACCTGTTGACCGCGACACCGCCAACACGTACGCCGCCTGGTTCAAGGCGCTGGCCGACGGCACCCGGGTGCAGGTGGTATCGCTGCTGGCCTGCGCGGGCCGGCCGATGACGGTCAAGGAGATCGTCGCGGCCGTGGCGGTGGGCCAGTCCACCGTGTCCGCACACCTGCGGCAACTGGCCGCGGTCGGCTTCGTGCTGGCCGAGGAGCACGGCACGTCCCGCCTGTACCGGATCAACCAGGCCTGCGTGGACTGCTTCCCCACCGCTGCCGACCTGGTCCTGGGCCGGCCGGCGCCGGTCCCGCTGGGGATGGCTGGCTGACGTGCGGATCGAGCCGATGACCGAGCGGCACGCGGCCGCCGTGCTGGCCATCTACCAGGCCGGCATCGACGAGGGCGACGCCACGTTCGAGACCCAGGCCCCGGACTGGCCCGAGTTCACCGCGGCCAGGCTGCCCGGCCACCGCTTCGTCGCCAGCGACGGCGCCGGCGTGCTCGGCTGGGTCGCGGTCTCCCCCGTGTCCGGCCGGTGTGTCTACGCCGGGGTGGTCGAGCACTCGGTCTACGTGCACCCGGAAGCCCGCGGCCAGGGCGTCGGCCGCCAGTTGCTGACCGCGCTGATCACGTCCACCGAGGCGGCCGGCATCTGGACCATCCAGTCCGGCATCTTCCCGGAGAACACGGCCAGCGTGGCGCTGCATCACGCGGCGGGCTTCCGCACCGTCGGCATCCGCGAGCGGCTCGGCCAGCACCACGGCCGCTGGCGCGATGTGGCCCTGATGGAACGCCGCAGCCCTCTCATCTGACCGCTTCCGCTAACCCCAACCCTTTTCACCGAACGCCACTACCCGGCTGATCATGACCGAGGCTGGCTGGCCGCCCGGGGCTGAGCCAACCCGGGAATGAGGCCAGCGGTCGTCAGCCGCCCCGGACCAGCCGAACCGCCAGCCACCAGCCAGCCCTGACATCGGCTGGCTAGGCTCGCGGTCGTGGACGTCATCTCGCTGGGATTCCAGACCGACCTGATGCTGCGCGGCCTGGAAGGCAGCGAGATCATCGACCATCCCGGTTACGTGACCGTGCGCAGCCCGGCCAACCCGGAGTTCTGGTGGGGCAACTTCCTGCTGCTGCCCGCCCGGGCGGCGCACGGCCCGGCCGCGCCGTGGCTGGAGTTGTTCCACACTGAGTTTCCCGGTGCGGCTCATCTCGCGCTCGGCCTGGACGGCACCGGCGACCCGGGGTCCGGTCTCGACGGCTTCGCCGCGGCCGGCCTGGAGCTGAACCGGGAGACCGTGCTGACCGCCGCAGCGCTCCGGCCGCCGCCCCAGCCGAACCGGGACGCCGTGTACCGCCCGCTGGACGGCGACCGCGACTGGCAGCAGGCGGCCGGGCTGCAGGCCGCGGCCGACGCGGCCGATGGCGGCCCGGCCAGCCGGACGTTCATCGAGGCCAGGTACGCGGCCCGGCGGCGGGCCACCGAAGCCGGTCACGGCGCCTGGTTCGGTGCGTTCCTGGACGGTGAGCTCGTGGCCCAGCTGGGGATTTTCGCCGCGCCGGGCCGGCTGGCCCGGTACCAGGACGTGGGCACGCATCCGGCCGCCCGGCGGCAGGGCCTGGCCGGCACGCTGGTCTGGCGGGCCGGGCAGTACGCCCTGGACCAGCTCGGCGCCAGCACGCTGGTGATCCTGGCTGACCCCGGGGAGGGCGCCATCCGGATCTACCGCGCGGCCGGCTTCACCGACCGGGAGACCCAGCTCAGCCTGCAGCGGGCCCCGGGCTAGCCCGGCCCACGCCGCGCGCCTGGCGTTGAGTGCCGCCGGTGGTGGTGGTGCGGGCGCCAGGCTGAGGTGAGTGAGGCAAATACCACCGTTGAACTCAGATAGTGATGCGTGGCATTGTCAAAAACGCCGCTGCATGTTATCAGGTGCAGCGCCGCATAGTTCGTCGCGCCGTAAATCACTTTGGCCGGGAAGCGGGATTTGAGGTACTCGCGGACGCCAGTGACCCGGAAAATAGCGGTAACCCCGTCGGCGAGGTGTACCACCACCCGGTCCCCCGGGCGCAGCGCGCCGAGCCGGAAAAAGATGGCCGGGCCGTGGTAGGTGTCCACGTGACCTTCGATGACCGAGGCACCGATCTGGCCCGGTGTCGGGGAGTACTTGTACCAGGCAGCCCGGCTGACCCGTGCGGTCAGCGACGGCACCGCGATCGCGCCGCTGGCGTCCCTGCCCAGGTGGAGCAGCTTGGAGTGCACGCCAATGGCCGGGATCTCGACGGACACCGGCGCGGAACGCCGGAGCCACGGTCCCCGGCCGCCGGGACCGAGTTCACCCGCGGCCAGCCGGCTGGGCTGCGGGGCATGCCGCTGGACGGCGAACACGACGCCAACCGCGATGCACCCGGCCAGGATGCACAGCACCCCGGCCACGCCAGCCAGCCGGGCCCGGATGGCGCCCGGGGGCCGGACCGGCACCAGCGGGGCATACCGGCTCTGTGGCCACGACTTGACCACCTGGAACCCGGCGACCCGCCGCCACTCGGCCTGCGCCAATGCCCCGCCTCTCACCGCGTGTCTTCCCTATGCCGTTCTTATCGCGTAGCCTAATATTTCAGTGGTGACTATGCCATTGCGCGCCTGTGCCCCGCATGGGCGAGACCTTTTATTGCCGCCAGCGCTTTCAGGGACCTGCCTTCGGCCGGCCCGGGCAGAGGCCGGCTCCGGTGCGTTTTGCTACCGATGCCGGTTTGCGGGTAGGGACCGGAACGGGGCCGCCAGCCGTCGGCCGCATGAGGAGGTCTCGTGAAGCTGAGCCCAGCTATCGCAGCGACGGGGCGCACCATGAGGCTGGCCGCGGCCGGCGGTGTCGTGGCCATTTTCGTTTCGGTGTCGGTATCGGCCTGCTCGGGCGGCACGCCGTCCGGGTCGGCGACGTTCTCCCCGGGCGGTACCGCCTCGCCGACCACCACCGTCACCCCCACCACCACCGTCACGCCCACCACCACCGTCACGCCGACCAGCACGGCCGCCCCCACCACGCCGGCGCCGACCAGGACCGAACAACCGGCCAGCCCGTCGCCCTCGCCGTCACCGTCGCTCGCGCCCAGCCCTACCCCCAGTGCCGTGATTACAACTACGGCCAGCCCGATTCCCACCGTGGCCCCGGCCACCGGTGGCGGCGGCACCTCCGGCTTCCAGGACGCACTGCTGCTGGCCGTCGGCGCCGCGGCGATCCTGGCCGGCGGGGGCAGCCTCGCCTACCGCAGGCGGCTGGTCCGGAACCGCCAGTAGCCGCAGGTACCGCTGGGACGAACGCGGCGGCAGTGGCGGGTGCTGGCGTTAAGCATGCGAGACTGCACGAATGGATGACGTCGCTGCCCGAACGCAGGGCCGGGTCGCGGCCCGTGGCATTGAGCTGGCCTATGAGACGTTCGGCCAGGCCGGCGATCCGGCGATTGTGCTGGTGATGGGCTGGGCGACGCAGATGATCGCCTGGCCGGACGAAATGTGCGCGGCGCTGGCCGGCCGCGGCCATTTCGTAGTCCGGTTCGACAACCGGGACACGGGCGCGTCCACCCATCTGGACCACGTCCCGACGCCGCCGCTCAGCGAGGTGCTCACCCGGCGGCGGCAGCCGCCGTACACCATCCGTGACATGGCGGACGACGTGGCCGGGCTGCTGGACGGGCTGGGGCTGGCCAGCGTGCACCTGGTCGGCGCGTCGATGGGCGGGTTCATCGCGCAGACCGTCGCGCTGCGGCACCCGCACCGGGTCCGCTCGCTCACCCTGATGATGACCTCGACCGGGTCGCGGCGGGTGGGGCTGGCCAAGCCGCGGGTGTACGCGCGGCTGCTGCGCCGTGAGGTGATCTCCGGGCGGGACGCCGCGATCGCCTCGGCCGTCGCGACGTTCCGGCTCATCGGCTCGCGGGGCTACCCGTTCGACGAGGCGCACGTGCGCGAGGTGGCCGGCCGGAGCTGGGATCGCGGCTTCGACCCGGCCGGCTCGCTGCGCCAGCTCGAGGCGACCGTCACCCAGCCGAACCGGACCCGGGCGCTGCGCCAGATCGCCGTGCCCACGCTGGTCATCCACGGGCTGCACGACCCGCTGGTCGGGCCGAGTGGTGGCCTGGCCATCGCCCGGGCCATCCCGGGCTGCCGCTTCGTCGGATACCCGGGCATGGGTCATGACCTGCCCAGGGCGCTGTGGTCCGAGTTCGCCGAGCAGATCGCGGCGCTGGCCGCGCGCGGCGAGCAGGCAGCGGGCGAGCAGGCGGCGGGCGAGCAGGCGGCGGGCGAGCAGGCGGCGCGCAACCCGCGGCCCGGCCCGGTCAGCGGGTGAGCGCGCTGTCCGCTGCCCCGGCGTACAGTTCCGCGGCCCGCCAGCAGTACCAGGTCAGCACCGTCCGGTAGGGCCGGTACGGATCGCCGAGCGGGTCGAGCTGCTTGGCCGTGGGGGTCGGGATGCCCCAGGCCAGCCCGTATCCCTTGCGCACCCCCAGGTCACCGGTGGGCCACACGTCCAGGCGGCGGAGCTGGAAGATGAGGAACATCTCCGAGGTCCACTTCCCGATGCCGCGCACGGTGGACAGCCGGGCCACCACCTCGTCGCTGTCCTCATCCCACAGCTCAGCCGGGTCGAGCACCACCGTGCCATCCAGCACCTTGCTGGCCAGATCGTGCAGCGAGGCGGTCTTGGCGCCGGACAGGCCGGCCGCGCGCATCGCTTCCGGTGTCAGCGCGGCCAGCCCGTCGGCGGTGACCTCCCCGCCCAGCGCGGCCAGCAGGCGGCCATGGATGGCGGCCGCGGCCGCGCCCGCTAGCTGCTGGTAGATGATCGCGCGGACCAGCGAGGCCAGATGCGACTCGGTGGGCGGCCGCAACTCGACCGGCCCCGTCTCGGCGATCAGGCGGCGCAGCACCGGATCCCGCCCGGCCAGGATGGCCGCCGCCTCCTCGAAGCTGCCTGCTTCCGGGCTGGCTGCTGGCTGGCCGGACATCCCCCAAGTCTGCCACCACCTGCGCGAGGGCTAAATGTCGGCACCGGCTCGTACGCTGCGGTCATGGCTCATTTCGCGGTGACCATGGTGCACGGCCCGGGCTGGGACCCGGCGCGCGGGATCCGGGAGCAGGACGCCTGGGACGAGCACGCGGCGTTCATGGACCGGCTGGTGGACGACGGCTTCGTCGTCCTGGGCGGCCCGGTGGGCGACCGGCAGCGGGTCCTGCTGGCCATCGAGGCGGCCGGCGAGCCCGCCATCCGGGCCCGGCTGGCCGCCGATCCGTGGGCGGTCATGGGGCTGCTCCAGGTCGGGGCGGTCGAGCCGTGGGCGCTCTGGCTGGACGGCCGGACACTGGGTGCGGGCCGCTGACCTCGAGGGTCAGGCCAGGCAGCTGAGCGGCACCCCGCCGTTGTAGGCAACCATGTCGCCCAGGGCGGCGGCGATGTCGATGGGCGCGCCACGCGGGGCGCCGCCGAGTTCGGCGCAGGCCCGGTGCAGGTTGCCGACGATCCGCTCGGCGTCGGCCCAGCCCGCGAACCGGCCCAGGTCGGTGTCCCGGGCCGCGTCCAGCGGGGACACCCCGGCGGCCTGGGCCCGGGCCGCCACGTCCAGCACGAACCGGAGGTAGTCCAGCGTGGCGTCGATCGGCCCGGAGTCGTGGAACACCGGCCCGTGGCCAGGCACGATGGTCTGCCCGCCGAGCGGCCGCAGCACCTGCTCCAGCACCTCGACCGCGCCCGCCACCGAGCCCATGAGCAGGAACGGCGTGCCGCCGTTGAAGATCAGGTCGCCGCAGAACAGCACCGACCGGTCCGGGATCCAGACGATCGAGTCGTTGCTGGTGTGCGCCGCGGTGCCCACGTAGCGGACCTCCGCGCGCAGGTCGCCGGCGTGCACCGCGATCCGGTCGGTGAACGTGACGAACGGCGGGTCGAGGCTGAGGTCACCCCAGTCCGGGCAATCCCAGAACGGCATGTCCCGCGGCGGTCCGAACGCGATGGCCTCGGCCCGCGCCCGCTCGTGGGCCACGATGGCCGCGCCGGGGAACAGGCAGTTGCCGAACGTGTGATCGCCGTGGTGATGCGTGTTCAGCACGGCGCGCACCGGTGCCGGGGTGACGGCGGCGATGGCGGCCTGGTAGGCCAGGGTCCGCCGCTGCGTCGAGCAGGCATCGATGCTGATCACGCCCTGCGGGCCGGCCAGGAACCCGGTGTTGTTGATCCACCAGGTGCCATCCGGCTGCACGTAGGCGTAGATCCCGGGCGACACCTCCTGCACCTCCGGCCGGCCCGGCGTGGTGATGTCGCTGCCCAGACTGCTCATCCGCTCACCCTAGTTCGGCCAGGTCGCGCTGCACGGCGACATGATCAGGGTGGCGCATTCCGGGCGGCCGGTCTTCGCCTGGCAATGGGCCGGAGGAAGCGCAGCGCCAGCCAGGCGGCCGCGACGCCCACCGCCACGCCGACCACCGTGTCGATAAACCGCAGGATCGGCTCCTGCCAGGCGTTCTGCGGGCTCAGCCGGGCAGCGATCAGCACGACCGCGCTGGAGATCCCGGCGCTGACCGCGTCGGCAGGCCGGCCCAGCAGGATGACGGCCAGTGCGCTGGCCCCGATCAGCAGGCCCAGCGCCCAGATGTGGAACGGCAGGAAGATCAGGTAGATCAGGCAGGGCACGAAGCTCACCGAGGTGGCGGCCATCCGGGACACGGCGGCCGCCGTGCTCTTCTCGTAGGTGTCCCGGAGCACGAACACGGTGGAGATCACGGCCCACAGCCCGCCGATTTGCCCGGCCGCCCAGGATCTCAGGTAGATATGCGGCTCGGTGGTGGTGACCAGCCAGTAGCTGGCCACGGAGGCAACGCCGAGCACGGCGCAATCCAGCACGTAGGCCTGGATGTCGGCCCGGCTGGGCCGCTGGAGCTGAGTCATCGAACCCCCCTCACCCCGCCCAGCCCCACACCTGCCGCATACGCGGCCGGGCCGTCCCGGCGGGTGCCATATAG